>JAMPFR010000003.1 GCA_023664365.1 Acetatifactor muris
ATATATGGTGGCGAAAAGATAGTTAAAATACTGATTTAATCAGCGTTTCCCTAAATCCATTTCTTCTCTAATCCATTTCTTCTCTGACCCATTTCTTCTCTGATTCATTTCTTCTCTGATTCATTTCTTCTCTGATTCATTTCTTCTCTGATTCATTTCTTCTCTGACCCCGATCTTTTCTTTCCCCTTTTTCCAGGTCAACACCCCCACTGCAGGCAGCGGGCATCAGGCTTACCTAAATTCCCTGATTTCAAAGGATCGGCGTACACAGGCCCGGGCGTCTTTTAAGTCCGATAAATCTCCCCCTGAAATCATCTGAACCGCCAGATTGCCGATGGCAGTGGCCTCTGTTGGACCTGCATAAACAGGCACTCCCGTCTCCTCTGCCGTCAGCCGGTTCAGATAATCTGCATTAGCCCCTCCGCCTACGATGTGGATTCTGTCATAAACCTGTCCCGTAATTGTCCCAATTTCTTGAATGGTTTCCGCATAGCATTTTGCCAGGCTGTTGTAAATGACGCAGGCCGTTTCCCCGATTCCATCGGGCACCTGCTGGCCGGATTCCCGGCAGGCCGCCTGCACCTCGGCCGTCATATCTGCCGGAGCCAGAAACCTGTCGTCATTGCAGTCCACAACGGAGGATATAGTACACTTTTCCGCCAGTCCGCAGATCTCTCCGAAGCTTAAATCTCCTCCGATTTCCTTTTTTACGGATTGAATCATCCACAGGCCCATAATATTTTTCAAATAGCGGAAACGGTAATCGCAGCCTCCTTCATTGGTCAGATTATGTTCCCTGCTTGCAGAGGAGCAGTTTGCCTGTTCCAGCTCCGTTCCCATCAGCGACCAGGTGCCGGAGCTGATATACAGCGGCGAATCGCTGTCCGTGGGAACGGCAGCCACCGCAGAACCGGTGTCATGAGTGGCGGGCGCCACCACCTTACAGTTAAAGCCCACTTCCTCCTGTATTTCCTTCCTCAGCTCCCCCAGAACAGTACCGGGAGTCACAATCTTCTGAAAAATCTTCTTCGGATACCCCAGCCGTTCAATCAAATCATAGTCCCAGTCCTTTGTGTCCGGGTTCACCAGCTGCCCCGTAGTGGCATTGGTGTATTCCGTAACCGCTGTTCCGGAAAGCAGATAATGAAAATAATCCGGTATCATCAAAAGTGTCTCCGCCTTCTCCAGACGGGAACCGTGCTGCTTTTTTAACGCCATCAGCTGATAAACGGTGTTAAAAATCTGCTTCTGAATGCCGGTCCTTGCATACAGCGCCTCTTCGCTGATGATTTTATAGACTTCTTCATCCATACCCCGGGTGCGCCCGTCCCGATAGGCAGTGGCATTGCCCAAGCGGCGCCCGGCTCCGTCCAGCAGGACAAAGTCCACGCCCCAGGTGTCCACGCCCACGCTGACCGGAATCTTTCCCGCTTCCCTGCACTTTTTCATGCCTGTTTTAATCTGGTCAAACAATTCATCCACATCCCAGACGCTCTCGCCATCCCGCTCCTTCATTCCGTTGGGAAACCGATGAATCTCCTCCAGTTCCATTCTGCCGTCCTTCAGGGTTCCCAGAATGTGCCGTCCGCTGGACGCCCCTATGTCGATCGCAAGATAATATTTGTTCATGCTGCCGCCCTCCGTTTATACCCGCAAGCCCGCGGTTATTATATTATAACATAAATCTTCTTCATTTACATTAATATTTACAAGATTCTTGACTTTGCCACTCTACACTGATAAACTGATTTCAAAAATGAAGAAAAGAGGTCATTATGAGCAAAAACGAAATTCCTTATAAAATTTATCTCGAAGAAAAGGAAATGCCCACCGGGTGGTACAATGTGCGTGCGGATATGAAAACAAAGCCCGCGCCGCTTTTAAATCCCGCCACTCTGCAGCCCATGACCGCAGAGGAGCTTGGCGCCGTGTTCTGTGAAGAACTGGTTCGTCAGGAGCTGGACGACCGCAATCCCTATATTGCCATTCCTCAGGAAATTCTTGATTTTTATAAGATGTACCGTCCGTCGCCGCTGGTTCGGGCATACTGCCTGGAAAGGAAGCTGCAGACTCCGGCAAAAATTTACTACAAATTTGAAGGAAACAATACCAGCGGAAGCCATAAGCTGAACTCCGCCATTGCGCAGGCCTATTACGCCAAAAAGCAGGGGCTGAAGGGCGTCACCACAGAGACCGGCGCCGGCCAGTGGGGAACGGCCCTCTCTATGGCCTGCTCCTATTTTGACTTGGACTGTAAGGTTTTCATGGTAAAGGTATCCTATGAACAAAAACCCTTCCGCCGGGAGGTAATGCGCACCTACGGCGCCAGCGTGACGCCCTCCCCTTCCGAGACTACGGAGATAGGTAAGAAAATTCTGGCGGAGCATCCCGGCACCACCGGGAGCCTGGGATGCGCAATTTCCGAAGCCGTTGAAGCCGCAGCAAGCACGGAAGGTTACCGTTATGTTCTGGGCAGCGTGCTGAATCAGGTGCTGCTGCACCAGTCTGTCATCGGCCTGGAGGCAAAGGCAGCCCTGGACAAATACGGAATCGTACCGGATATGATTATCGGCTGTGCGGGAGGCGGTTCCAACCTGGGCGGCCTGATTTCTCCCTTTATGGGTGAAAAGCTCCGGGGCGAACGGGATTACAAATTTATCGCCGTAGAACCCGCATCCTGCCCCAGCTTTACCAGAGGGCGCTATGCCTATGATTTCTGCGATACCGGAAGAGTCTGCCCGCTGGCAAAGATGTACACCTTGGGAAGCGGCTTTATTCCCTCTGCAAACCATGCCGGAGGCCTTCGCTATCACGGCATGAGCAGCACTCTCTCCCAGTTGTATGACGACGGCCTGATGGAAGCGAGAAGCGTGGAACAGACCTCTGTATTTGCCGCTGCGGAACAGTTCGCAAGAGTGGAAGGCATCCTGCCCGCTCCCGAAAGCGCTCACGCTATCAGAGTTGCCATCGACGAGGCAATGAAATGCAGGGAAACCGGCGAGGAGAAAACCATCCTGTTCGGCCTTACCGGTACCGGCTATTTTGACATGGTAGCATACGAAAAATATAACAACGGAGAGATGACGGATTATATTCCCACAGATTCAGACCTTGAAAAAGGCTTTGCAGGCCTGCCGGAGGTTGACGGATAATCATTAAGAGAATTCTGTTGTCATGAATTATAGGGGTGGGAACCGCATATGGATGCGGTTCCCGCCTTTTTTACTCACGCATTGCTTCCACAGCGGCGCTTATATTCTTCACGATTTCTTCAATTTCCTTATTCACCACGCTGCTGCGGCCTGACAGCTTGCCCACTTCCTTTGCCACCACGGCAAAGCCGTCCCCTGCGCTGCCTGCCCTTGCAGCCTCTATGCTGGCATTCAGAGCCAGCATTCTCTGCTTATTCTGCAGTTCCTTCAGTTCGGTGGTCATGGTGGTGATCTGCTCCACCAGGTTATGGGTCTCCTCCACGCCCTTCGTCAGCTTTTCCCGCACCACCTTATTTTTCATCTTGGCATACTCTGCGTTGATAAAATTATTCAGAGTCTCCCCCAACAGCCTGGCGGAAGCATTAATTGCCTTCTCTGTCCGCACATTCACCTTGTGAAGCGCTTCTATGTACTGGTCTTCATTGACGCCGATCTCCCGGGCCACCCGGCGGAACTTCTCCTCGTCAGGCTCCGCAGGCAATACCTGTCCGCCGATGACAGAGCCCACTTTCTGCCCCTCGATCTCAAGCGGAATGCCGAAGTCGATCAGGCCTGCGTGACAATGATACACCCCCTGGCCCTCTCTGTCGCACTTCTCACATCTGGCGCAGCCCTCGCTGCTTCCTCTGGTCAGCTTGATGCAAAAATCCGTAAAGTTGTAGCACTGGGAAATATATTTCCCGTCCGCTCCCACAGCCACCGTTGCAAGCCCTGTAGCCGCCGCCCAGTTTGCCATAATGTCCTCAAACCTTTTCATATCGGTAAACTCTTTAATATCCATCCTACCCCTCCTGTCTCTGCACTTGGTAAAATTATACCACAATCATTGCTCTATCACAAGAAGCAAGAATCTTATTTCGGCAATTTTATTTCCGCAATTTTATTTCCGCAATTGTATTTCCGCTAATTTTATTCCTTTTTATGGCCTGTACTCATTCAGGATATCGGTTATATTTTTCTGATACACATTGCCGTTCAGCACATCTCCGTTTGGCGAAAAGCTGATTGCCCTTATGTCTTCCGAATCCTCCTCATAGGGACTTGCATACTCCTTATTTTCATCAAAATATTCTCCCAGATACCTGAGCGCATTTCCGCCGGGGAATATAACGTTTCCTGCGCCGGCCGGAATGTCCGAAGCTTCAAACTTTTCGATGATTTCCCTGGTTTTAACATTATAAGGATTATTGTCCTCCGCACTGACAAGCCAGGCGGGATTTAATATGACAGATACGCCTGTTTCCCGGACACACTCGGCAAAATATCTGACCGGCTCTAAAGGTATCGTCTCCTGATGGAACGCATCCACCGACAGCAGGATCCTGCCTGCGCCGCTTTCTGCCAGCGCCCCGGCAACCTCCTGTATCCGCTTGCTGTCCTTTGTAAAAAAGCCGTTTGTAATCAAATCCCTTTGGGGTATTCCCAGCTCCCACGCCGCTTTATGTATTTTACACACCACGTCAGGATAAAGCAGCGGCTCTCCGCCAAAAGTCATCAGTGACTTAATCCTGTAATTTCGGCACACCTCACGAATTACATTTACTGCAATATCTGCATCAATGTGTCCTGCGCAGGAGCTGTGGTCTCCCTCAGAGCAATGCTTGCAGCTTCCCGTGCAGGCCATGGTGACGACAAACTCGAGCCTGTTCAGATTCTTAACGTATTCATTCATAAAAGGTTACCTCCGTTTATTCTCCCACTTCATCCACACTATACCATAACTACATATCACCTACAATGTTTTTTGCCATTACTGCTTTTATATGGTCTGTTGCTTTTGGGACTTTTCTGGTATAATGGAGACAGCTTGTTTAGAAAAGAGGTGCCATATGACCAAACTTATCGGCCGCCCTGAATCCATAAAAAGAGACCCTGCCATCGAAAAAGAGCTGTACCGCCAGGCTGCAGCACTGATCGAGCGCCGCTATCCCACCGGGTGGGGCGGCGCAGGCGTAGTACATACAGCAAACGGACATTATTTTACAAGCGTCAGCATTGACACAGCTAATGCTTCCGCCATTTTGTGCATCGAAACAGGGGCAATATTAGAGGCTCATAAATATAATGAGAAGGTCACGCATTGTATGTGTCTGGTTCGGGAAAATGAAAACGCTCCCTTTAAAGTTCTTTCACCCTGCGGAATATGCCAGGAACGCCTGCGTTTCTGGGGCGAAGCCGTGCAGGTAGCTGTTAACGCGGAGGATGATTCTCTATTGTTTGTTAGCTTAGGCGAACTGCAGCCCTACCATTGGACAAAGGCATACCCTGCCTATTCACTGGAGCATTTTGAAGAATAACAACAATCCGCGGCTTGCCTATGAAAAAGTTTAACCCGTAAATTTAAATTGACACAGAAAGGAATTCCCTATGACAAACATTACCATACATACATCCAAGGTTCTGAATACCGTGAGTCCCTTGCTCTACGGCGTCTTTTTTGAAGACATTAATTACGGGGGCGACGGAGGCCTGTACGGGGAACTGATTGCCAACCGTTCCTTTGAATATTATGAGCGGGAGGTAAATCCCGCCGAAAGGCCCGCAGATGCTCCCGACATACGGACCATGTGCTGGGAGGCCGTAGGGGACTGCCGGTTTTCCATAGGAAGCCGTTTCCCTTTAAGTAAGGCCCACAGAAATTATGCCCACCTGTCCGGCATGGCCGGAACCGGCATCCGCAGCCTGGGCTTCTGCGGGGAAGGGCTGGCAGTCCGGGAAGGGCAGACCTTCCGCTTTTCCTGCTATGCCAGAAACACGCTGCCCCTGAAGCTGACCGCGAGACTCTCAGACAAGGTCGGGAACCTGTACGGAAGCAAAACCTTCTCTCTGGTGCGGGCGGGACATGGCTGGTCGAAATACAGTCTGACCCTTACCGCCACAGGAGACTGCAGCAGGGTATACCCCGAAATCCTTCTGGAATCGGAAGGCACTGTGGATTTGGATCTTATATCCCTTTTCCCGGCGGACACCTTTCACGGCAGGGAGAACGGGATGCGCCGGGACATAGCCGAAATGCTGCAGGAGCTTCATCCGTCCTTCATGCGTTTTCCCGGCGGCTGTATCGTGGAGGGGCGCAGCTTTGAAAATATGTACTGTTGGAAGGATACCATCGGCCCGCTTCCGGAGCGCCGCACCAACTGGAACCGCTGGCAGATGGAGGAATACCAGCTTAAGGGGCAGTCCTCCCCGGATTATTTTCAGTCCTACGGCCTGGGTTACTATGAATATTTCTGTTTTTGCGAAGATTTGGGGGCAAAGCCCGTTCCCGTTATGAATGTGGGAATGACCTGTCAGTGGCATGAAGCCCTGCTGGCGGATATGGATAAGCTTGACAAGTGGATTCAGGATATACTTGATCTGATTGAATTTGCAAACGGCCCGACAGACAGCGAATGGGGCCGGAAGCGGGCGGAAATGGGGCATCCCGCCCCCTTTAAGCTGGAGTATATCGGCGTCGGCAACGAACAGTGGGGCGAGGTATATTTTCAGCGTTATGAAGCCTTTCAAAAGGTACTGGCGGCAAAACATCCTGAAATCAGGCTGATTACCTGTGCGGGCTGGACCTCCGATGGCGAGGATTTCGACACAGCCTACCGCTGGATGCAGGCCAACAAAGACAAGGCATATGCGGTAGATGAACATTTTTACAAATCGCCGGAATGGTTTCTGGAAAATATACACCGCTATGACAGCTACGACCGGAGCCTGCCAAAGGTGTTTGCCGGGGAGTATGCCGCCCACACCCACGAGGACACTGACAAACGCGCGTGCAACTGGTATGCGGCTCTGTGTGAAGCCGCCTTTCTCACGGGACTTGAACGGAACGCAGACCATGTAGTCATGTCCTGCTATGCTCCCCTGTTGGGACGCACGGGGCATCAGCAATGGCAGCCGGATCTGATCTGGTTCGACAACGAAGGCGTCTACGGCACCCCCAGCTACTATGTACAGCAATTATTTTCCTGCAATCTGGGAACCACGCTGGTGGAGACGATCCTGGAGGAAGAAGACAGCCTGGCTTCCCTGGCAGCGACGGCCCCGGATGAAGGAGACAGCCTGGCTTCCCTGGCAGAACCCGCCCGGCTTGCCGGAGGAGCCCTTCATGTCTCCTCCACCCTGTCCGATGACGGAAAACATCTTTATGTGAAACTGGTGAATCTGGATGATAAGCCACAGGAAATCAGACTGCAGACTGATCGGCCGATTCGGGCCTGCCGCCTTCAGTTTCTTTCCGCCGGGCTTGAGGATGTAAATTCTCACGCTGCTCCCCGGAAGGTGTACCCCGCGGAGGAAGCCTGTCCCCTGTCCGACGGCACAGACTCAAACAGCCTGCGGCTGCAGCTGAAAGCCTACAGCGTTACGGTTCTGGCCTGCTCCCTGGGCTGAACTGCTTTTTGCAGCTTTCAGAGGACGTTTCCCTCACTGGTTCCCGTACACCGCACAGGCATGGGCGGGCAGCTTTACCTTCAGGATTCCCTCAGAGACTGCAGCGTTCTCTCCTGTCCAGAGTTCAGTAAACCCTGTAGGCTCCGCCCCTGCATCCGCTGAGAATCCTGCGTCAGCCAGATTGACGGACAACTCTGCTTCTTCCTCGCTTAAATTGAACAGCGCCACATACTCTGCCCTTGTCTCCTCATTTGCCGCCTTCCAGACCGCTTTCCTGTCATCCAGGCAAAGCTGTCTGGGTCTGCACTTGGGAGTCAGCATGGCAAGCACTCTTTTGTTTGTCAGCAGGGCCAACGTATCGCTGTCCAACTTCGTCAGCTCCGCTCCTATCATCAGCGGAGAGCCGAACAGACACCACAGCGTCATCATGGTACGGGCTTCAGCAATGGTGAAATTGGTGGTGCGTTCCCGGCCAAAGCCCTTGCCGAGAAACCCTAACGGCAGCATATCACAATCCGGGAAACACCCCTCCGCCACATGATTCTGCCAGAGTTCACAGCGGTGGAACATGTCCTTTAACAGCTTCCAGTCATCCCAGAAATCGTCCGTAATACGCCACATATTGGCATAGGTTTCATAATGCCAGGCCTGCTCAATCAGCGCAGGGCCGGGAGACAGGGAAAGCACAATTTCCCTGCCGCATTTCTGAATTGCCTTTGCCAGCATCTCTATCTCATGGCGGGCCGAATACGGGTTGTGAGGATACACGTTCGTATTGCAGATATCGTCACACTTGATGAAATCCACGCCCCACTCCGCATACAGCTCCAGAATGGAATCATAATATGCCTGCCCCTCCGGCATATCACGAACGCCGTACATATCCGGGTTCCAGCCGCATATGGAGGAAGGATTTGCAATCTCGGCAGCCGTCGTCTCCGTCCCCTTCACAGGCATATGTTTATGCGCTGCAATTCTGGGAATTCCCCGCATAATATGGATACCGAACTTCAGTCCCAGCGAGTGAATGTAATCCGCCAGCGGCTTGAAGCCCGCTCCGTCGACGGAAGAAGGAAACCGCTCCGGATCAGGCAGCAGCCTGCCGAACTCATCCATCTCCAGATCGTTAAAGGGTATGTACTGGTACTTGTCCCTCCGGCTTCCTGCGCCATGGGCAAACCACTCAATGTCAACTACCACATACTGCCAGCCAAACTCCTTCAGGTTTGCCGCCATATAGTCAGCGTTGGCCCTGACCCGGTCTTCATTTACCGTAGTGTCATAGTAATCATAGCTGTTCCACCCCATGGGCGGCGTCAATGCAAATTTATTCTTGTCCATATTTTTCCTTTCTTCCGCAGGCTTACTCTTTGGCGCCTTTCGGACACACAGCATCAGCCATATTTATAACTGCTCTACGTTTGATTATACTGCAACATCCCCCTTTTACACAATCCCCGAATCATTCGGTTTTTATCACAAAAAACTTTTTTGACGCCCACGCCGGCGAACCGCAACAATAGAATTCTCGCTTTGCGGGAATTCTATTGTCATGAAAAAGAGCCGCCGGCCTTCACCGGCAGCTCCGCAGCAGTTACATCTCACACACTCCGTTCGCAAAGCTTTGCTTCGCGCTTTCCGTCGCTTTGCTTATCCCTCAATGGCAATGTACCTGCTCTGCTGGATCTTCTGTGTGTCCTCCTTGGGAACCTCAAGCTTTAAGACGCCGTTTTCATACTTTGCCTTAATATCCTCCTGCTGTACATTTTCTCCCACATAGAAGCTTCTCTGCATGGTTCCGGAATAGCGCTCCCTGCGGATATACTTGCCGTTTTCATCCTGCTCGTCCTGGTTCATATCCTTGGATGCGGTGATAGTCAGGTAGCCTTTATCCAGCTCCACCGATATTTCGTTCTTGTCGAAGCCGGGCATTTCCACTGCCACCTGATAGCCGCCATCGATCTCCTTTACATCGGTCTTCATCATGCTCTTAGTATTCTTTCCATAAAGCTGCCGGTTCAAATCTGCAAAGCTTGAAAGCGCTCCACCCATCCATTCGTCAAACAGATCCTCTCCAAAAATAGCAGGTACTCCATAATTGCGTGTCAACATAATTCATCTCTCCTTTTCTTTGCTTAGACTCTTTGTCTCCCTTGTTCTAGATGTAATATAACACATATTGTTAGCACTGTCAATAGATGAGTGCTAAAATTTTCTGATAATTTTTTCATTGCTTATATTTCCCCGCCGGTTATGTCTTTATACATATTTTCCGCCGTCTGTCAGTCAAAACTCCTCTGCAGGTACAGACGCCCGGTTCTTTACCGCAGAAGTCAAAAAATATGACAGTATCTTCTGTGGTCCGTTCCGCATCTTTACAGCGAAAGGACAAGACGTACTGTCATTTCCTGCTTTCTGTTGTTGATTGACTTCCAATATTCAGTTTGTATGGATCAGCGCGGCAAGTGACTGAACGGAAGGAAGTCAAAGGGTTCCAAACCGTCGTTAAACTCCACTGTCACCGGATCATCATATCCGTTGGTATAGTAGTCAGTCGCGGTGAAAACGCCCTGCTCCGGGTTATACTTCTCTGCAGGAAGACTGGATATCCCGCCTTCCCCCAGGTGGGTCCAGCCAAATTTCTCCTCATAGTAGGACCATCTGACGGTTCCCTCCTCGATGATGCCGTTGTTATTACGGTAGACGATAACACTTTCGACTCCGTCGCCATAGGTGCTGTTGCAAATCAATTCAGGCACACCATCACCGTTCAGATCCCGGCTCCATGCTTCCGGCTCGTCATACCCGAACTGCTCTGCCACGCATACGTCTTTGCCATCCGCCTTAACATAGAAATGCCACATATACTGGCCGGGAGTAATCTCCTCCATCTCGACGCGGCACACGCCAAAGCCCAGCACATCGGTTAACATTACCCCCGATTGAGGTTTGCCGCCTTCAGGTTCGCCGCCTTCAGGTTTGCCCAAAACTATGTCCAGCCAAGCGTAAATATTCTCCGGTTCATCGGAATGGATGGACAGGCTGTAGCCTACACCGTCCAAGGTGAACTCGGCCCGATAGAGGAATGGCTTGCTCCAATCGCTTTCCTCCCGGTAAATGATTACCTCTACATCTCCGTATTGAGTTACAGCATAGGCTGCTGCAGGATCCTTTCTGTCTCCCTCACCGCTGTAATCGCAGTCTAAGATGAAGTCTTGGCCGTTGTACTCACCTGTGATTGACAGGGTGTTCCAAACGGCAGGATCGGAAATGTCTCCGCCCTTAACATAGCTTAGATAAACATTGGTGGTTTGGGCGCCGGAAGCTGCCAGCCGCTCAGCCACCAAATCGCCGCCATAGGAGAAAGGTATCTCCTCCAAGCTCCCAATCTCCTCTACCTCTACTTGGGGGCCTTCAGGCCAAAAAAGCGCTCCTGTCGCCAAGCATAGACAGGCCGCTATGGCTCCCCATTTCAACCGGCCATTTTTCTTTTTCGCGGTTTCGCTTTGTTCTAAAATGTCATCATCCACTTTGCCGATGGCGTCATACAGATCCTTGCTGTTCACAAATACCCCTCCTTTGTGAGTTCGAGTTTGAGTTTTTTCCGTGTCCGGCTAAGAATTACTGTGATGTTGTTTGCGGTCAGGCTATATCGCTCTGCGATTGCGGATATTGGCTCGGTAAAGAAATAGCGGCGCACAAACACATTCCTGTCCCGCTTTGGGCGCAGCCGCACAAAACGGCGGATACACTGCTCCAGCTCCGATGCTTCATACGCAGCCTCCACATTCGTTCCGCCGGCAAGACATTCCGACAGTTCATCCAGAACGATGGGAATCTCCCCGCCGCCGCGCTTTTCCACGTTCCTCGCATGGAAGCGGTTAAATGAAAGATTGCGGGTAATCTTTGCCAAAAACATCCGAAGCACATTCGGCCTTTGGGGCGGCATTGCGTTCCAGGCGCGGAGCCAGGTGTCATTGACACACTCCTCGGAATCCTCAGCGCTGTGCAGGATATTGTTGGCTATGGCAAAGCAGTATGCGCCGTACTTGTTGGCAGTTTCCGATATGGCATCTGCGTTCTTCTGCCAGTATAGGTCTACGATTTGACTATCCTCCAATGCAATACCTCCTCTCTATGAATTGAAGGTTCCTTCACCCTATATGACAGGAAATAACCGAAAACCTTACAAGATTTTTCAAAAAATTTTTGTTTTGCAGAAAATAACTGCCGTACCTCGAAAGAATCCGGCAATTTCAAGGACATACCCAACAATAGAATTCACACTTCGCGAGAATTCTATTGTCATGAAAAAAGGAAGCTGCCGCCTCACGAATTTTCATTCGTTTAAGCGACAGCCCCTAAATAGCTCGCGGGAGTCAATTCATGCCTCCGTCCCCGCCCATGAGTCTTGTCATTTCCTCAATTCGCTCAAGCGGAAAAGGCGGCGCAGTCAACGGCTTCATCGCAATGGACATGAGCTTCATGGGATTGTCGTCGGCGGCAATCCTGTTGGAACTCATTTGTCCGCAGCGACGACAGCGGTGTACAATGGCCCACTCGCCGTTTTTTCTTACCCATACCGCAACAGGCTCCATATGACCTCCGCAGTCGGAGGCCCTGTCTCCCGGCTCAATATCCACATGCAGGCTCGTCAGACAATTGGGACAGTGATTTCTGTGATCGCTCCCCGCACCCTCCGGCGCCACCTGCCTTCCGCAGACCTTGCATACAAAGACCTCGCTGCAGGCATGGTTTTTGTAATAACCTTTTTCAAATGATTTTCTCTTATTTTCCCTATTCAATTTTGTTCCCTCCCCGGCAGTTATACTTGCTCTCCATAGGAGGTTTTACGCGCATAGCCTTAAGAATCCGCTGTATACTCTTTTCCGTCAGGTAATATTCTTTCGCCAGTTCCTTTACTCCGACGCCTTTTCTGTGCTGTTCCAGGATCTGCTCATTCCTCTGACGCAGTTTCTCATTTGCATCAGTATTTGAACCCCATTTCTTTCTGTCGGCATTTCCCTTCGGCACATAAATAGTTTCACCGCTCACATACCTTTGCAGACTCTTCAAAATACTTTCCGGCAGAACGTCGTCTGCCCTTTTATAGCCCATAGCAGCCTCCCAATCTTTTTTACAGAAACTGCAATGACTATCACAATGTTAATATTCAGATGTCATAGCCATTGCTATGTCTCTGCCGACTCCTTATTACACATGCAAACTCCTCCTTCTTTTCAAAAATTCTTCCCGTCCTGTCCAAGCACCGTGAACTAACCTGATTCTACCGCACCTTACGGCAGATTACAACCTCGTAAAATTTTAGAAAAATGTATGCGCTTTTCGAATCAGCAGGTGATGGAAGAACGCTATCTGCTGATACTCCCGTACCTCCGAAACCCGCATCTCCATTTCAATCATCCCGGCCTGCCACTCCGCATCCGTATGCAGCTCCTGCTTCTGCTGCAGATCCCAGAAGACCCGCGCCCCCATTACCTTTTCGATTTGCAAATCAGGGCTCCATCTCTCAATGTCAGTATCCTCATAATAATGAATGGGGCCAAACTGTGCCGAAACCCCGTCATTTCCGTCCAGCAGGCCGTTGGCCTGTTCAAAGTCATTCAACAGCACCACCATCTGCATCACTCTTCCCGGCCGATTATGCTTTACAATGGAAATATATCCGTCCTGTTTCAGAATTCCGGAAATTCCTTTATATCAGCCCACATCAAACCTCTGTACCATTTCATTCAAATTTCTGGCCTGGGATGCCAGTTCATCCGAGGTAGCAAAGGTTTCCTGGGAGGTTGCGGAATTGTCCTCCACTGCCTGGGAGATCTCTTCAATGCCAAGATGTATCTGCTTCATGCTCTCAGCCTGTACCGCCGCATTCTCTGAAGTCCGCCTGATCATACCGTTCACATGTTCTACCGCCTTTACGGCATCCTCCAGAGACTTCATCACATCGTCAGCGATAGCATTGCCTTTCTGTATTTCCTCCATGGAGACACTAATCAAATCCCTTGTCATACCTGCAGCCTTTGAACTCTCCTGCGCAAGCTTCCCGATCTCATCGGCCACCACGGCAAATCCCCTGCCTGCCTCTCCCGCACGAGCCGCCTCAATGGACGCATTCAGGGACAGAAGATTGGTCTGAGATGCAATCTCCTCTATGGTCTGGATAATGCCTACTACCTTCTGCGAGGTCTCCCGTATCTCATTCATGGCGCTCATCATCAGGTTCATCTTCTCCTGATTCTGACCCATCATTGCTGTTACGTCTTCCGTCGCCTTTGCAGAATGTTCCGCATCCTTGCGGTTCTCCTGCACCTGTTCTGCAACCGAAGTGGCGGTAGCCACCAGCTCCTCCACCGATGAAGCCTGCTCCTGCGCGCTGTCTGCCAGCATCTGGGACGCGCTTGCAAGCTCTGTGGCGCCTACGGAGACTCTCTCCGATGTCTCGCTTATACCTGTCATAACATCCAGCATAGAGGAAGAAATATTGAGAAGCGCCTCCTTGATCTTATGAAACTCTCCTACATATTCATTTTTCAGTTCAATGTGAAGTCTGCCTGCTGCAATCTGCGCAAGCACCTCCGCCGTCTCATCTATGTATACTATGTATTCCTTCAGGCGTGTGATAGTCCTTTTAATGGAGTCTCCCAACTCGCCAATCTCATCCTCCGCCGTAATATTGAGTTCCACATCCAGATCACCGTCCGCCAGCTGCTGGGCCGTATGGTTCAGCTCCAGAATAGGCTTCGTCAGGTTGGCCGCACTCTTTTTAATGCTGAGCACTATCATTACCAGTCCTGCGAGAAACACCAGTATTAAAGCCGCCACCATTATAATCAATGAGGAATAATACTCGGTAAACGGCATATTGCTGATAACCAGATAGCCCGTATTTCCCGCCGGCGCTGCAACCCCGTATTTGCTTGTACCGTTTACTTTATATTTCATGAAAACGGTCTCCCCGGAAGGTGCATTCACCACATCGGTCAGATTCCCTGACACATTTACTTCCGAAATATTCTTCTGTATCATGTCAGAATCAGGGTGATAGCTGATCGTACCGTTGGCAGTCAGCAAAAAGATATATCCGTTTTTCCCGATCTTATAAGAACTCATCACCTGAATAAAATGATCTAGGGAAACATCTACTCCTGCCACTCCCAGGACACTTCCCGATGTCTCGTCGTAAACCGGACTCACCGCACTTAAAATGGTCTTCCCCGTGCTCGGATCTACATAGGGCTCCGTCAGTACAGTCTCGCCGGTCTCAATGCAGCTGTACCAGACCCTCTCCGTAAACTTCCAGCTCTCATCGGAGGTATAACCGTCTGACTGTGTCAGCACGCTTGCATCCATATCCGCGATCCACACTGCCAAAACATTTTCCGAATCCGCCTGGGCCACATTCACCATATTTCTGTACACGGTATCCATTTTATCCGCCTGCAGAATATTATCGCCGGCCTTAGTCTCAATCATCACATCCATTACCTCAGGATTGACAGCCAGCTGTTCCACAGCCTGCACATACTCGTTCAGAAAACCGGTCAGCCGATTTGCCGCTGACTCTGATTCCAGCGTCAGCTCCGTCCGGTTAGACGACGCAATGCTCTGCCACATCATTATTACCGCCACCACAGCCACCACCGCAAATACCAGCAAAACACTCCGGCCAATCTGTCGTAAGATCTCATCCGCAATCCTCTTTTTGGGACGCAGTCCCGTCTCCTCCGCCTGCCTGCTCATAAGAACCTCCTTGGAATAAGCAATATACGCTTATCACATCTGAAATTTATAGACAATCTGAGACACCTGGGATGAGCCCTTTTCATTTCATCTATATCGGCCATTGGTTACAACGGTTAATTCTGTGATATGATATCAACAGCGTCTGATGTCTAGGGACGTTGTTTTTCCTTTTCAGTTATGTCATCCACTTTTATCTTCCGTTTGTAATATCAGCTTGTTGAAAAGGCAGTAATACCATCTTCAGGAATAACCTGTCGCAGCGCTTTATATTGCTGCTTAGATCATTGTAACAGAAAAAACAGAAAAATTAAACTTATTTTTATAATTTTTTTATAATTCCTTTATACACAACTGCGTTGTTACACTATTCACAAAAGCCGTCCGAACATATACACTATTTGCAAAAGCAGTCCCACCATTGACATTTCTCCGGAGTTATGGTATAAAATTTCCTATAAAACCCTTACGGGAGTGGATTTTTTCAAGAGTATTCTTTTTTCGCCACCCAATTACTTCAGGTAATTGGGTGGTTTGTGTTTACTAAGGAGGAGTTTTCATGGATCAAAGCTTTATGAAGGAAAAAAACATACTGCCGCTGGTACTCTCCATGTCGCTTCCCATGGTAATCTCCATGGCCGTCAACTCATTCTATAATATCATTGACAGCTACTTTGTAGCCAGAGTAAGCGAGGACGCCATAACCGCACTGGCGCTTGTCTATCCGGTACAGAACCTGGTCAACGCCATTGCCATCGGCTTCGGCATCGGCGTCAATGCGGCAATTGCTTTTTATTTGGGCGCGGGGGATCAGAGACGGGCAGACATTGCCGTCACCCAGGGCGTTTTCTGCAGTGTCCTGCACGGGGTACTGCTGACTGTTATATGCACGTCCGGAATGCCCCTGTTTCTGAAAAGCTTCTCCTCTGACGAAGGAATCACCGGTCTGGCCCTGCTCTACTCCAACAGGGTATTCCTCTTTGCCCCTGTCATTACCCTGGAGCTTGCCTTTGAGAAGCTTTTTCAGGCCGTCGGCCGGATGAAAGTCTCCATGTTCAGCATGATATGCGGCTGCGTGGCAAATATTATCTTAGACCCGATACTGATTTTCGGTTCGGGGCGCTTCCCCGCCATGGGTATTGCAGGCGCCGCTTACGCCACAGGAATCGGCCAGTGTATCACCCTTGCCGTATATTTGCTCTTTTACGCCTTCCGCCGTCCGCCGGTGCAGATAAGCCTGAAACGCCTGTGTCCGGATACCGCGGTTTTAGGGAAATTATATTCCGTAGGTATTTCGGGCGCCCTGAATCTGGCTCTGCCCTCTCTTCTGATTTCCGCTCTGAACGGAATACTGGCAGATTTTTCGGAGAAATATGTTCTTGTACTGGGCGTGTATTATAAATTGCAGACCTTTATCTATCTGACCGCCAACGGCATCATCCAGGGCATCCGGCCTTTAATGGGCTATAATTACGGTGCCGGAGAGCATGGACGTGTGAAAAGAATATACCGCACGGCGCTGTTTATGAATATGGGAATTATGGCGCTGGGAACGCTGCTGGCCTGGACAGTTCCCGGAGCGCTGATTGGCCTTTTTACCGATAATGGGGAAACTGTATCCATCGGGATTACCGCCCTGCATAGCATCAGCCTGGGATTTATTGTATCCGCCGTCTCCATCACCTGTTCCGGCGCCCTGGAGGGTCTGGGCAGGGGCGGCCCCTCCCTGCTCATTTCTCTGCTGCGATATGTGATTATCATTATTCCCGCAGCATTTGTACTCAGCAGATTCCTGGATGCCGACGGGGTCTGGTATGCCTTCTGGGTCACAGAGTCTGTAACCGCAGGCCTTTCGCTGATAATCTACAAAAAAGTTACCCGGATAAAGCCCGATATATAATAACACATTCGACAATTTTCCATACCTTGAAATAAGCAGTCAAACAGAGTATGATGTAAAATATAATTTTAGATTGGAGAAATGTAATTATGGCGTTTGATTTTAAGAAAGAATATAAAGAATTTTATATGCCCAGGAATAAGCCCGGTATTGTAGAATTACCTGAAATGAATTATATAGCAGTCAGAGGAAGCGGAAACCCAAATGAGGAAAACGGAGATTATCAAAATACCATAGGTTTATTATATGGTGTAGCATATACAATCAAAATGAGTTATAAGGGAACTCATAAAATAAAAGGATTTTTTGAATATGTTGTGCCGCCATTGGAGGGATTTTGGTGGCAGGACGGCCTAAAAGGTACTATTGATTATACTGATAAAGGTACAATGCACTTTATATCAATCATCCGATTGCCGGACTTTGTGACAAAAGAAGATTTTGATTGGGCGATTGAAGAAGCAGCCAAAAAGAAAAAGCAGGATTTTTCAAGGGTTGAATTTTTAACTTATGAAGAAGGTATCTGTGTTCAATGTATGCACATAGGTTCTTATGATGATGAACCTGCAACCGTTAATCTGATGCACAAATTTGCAAGTGAAAATGGCTATGAGCCGGATATAACCGATACAAGGTTGCATCACGAAATATATTTAAGCGACCCAAGAAAATGTAGTGCGGATAAATTAAAGACAGTTATAAGACATCCAATTAAGAAGATACAATAGGGATGGCATTTTGAATTCCGGCTTTCCTTGACAAACCGACCTCTCCCCTGTATAATTTCTGCTAATCGGCCGATTCTGTACAAAGCGGCAGTAAAGGAGAAAAACTTATGGGAATACATATTATTACCGATTCGGCTTCCGACATCAAAGCGTCTGAAAGAGAAAATCTGACTGTCATCCCTATGACAATCACCTTCGGCGAAACAGAATATCAGGACGGCGTCACGTTGAATCATAAACAGTTTTACGAAATGCTGATTGAAAGCGACGCCCTGCCTGTCACAAGCCAGATTCCTCCCTTTCAATTTGAGGAGGCCATGAAAAAGGCCGTGGCGCAGGGCCATGAGGTCATTGCCATCACCATGTCCGGCAAGCTGTCCGGCACCTGGCAGAGCGCTATGGTGGCGGCGGAAAAATTTCCCGGCTCCGTCTATGTGGTGGACAGTGAAAACGTAACCGTAGGCGAACATGTCCTGGTGGATTACGCATTCCGGCTGATTGAGCAGGGAGCAGGCGCTGCAGAGATTACAGAAAAGCTGAATCTCCTCAAAAAGCGGATTCGTCTGGTAGCCCTGCTGAACACACTGGAATATTTAAAAAAGGGCGGCCGCATTTCCGGCGCCGTGGCACTGGCCGGAAACATTCTGTCCATCAAACCGGTGATCGCCATACAGGATGGAGAGGTTGCCATTCTCGGCAAGGCAAGAGGCTCCAAGCAGGCAAACAATCTGATTGTGGAGCAGATACAGGCCGCAGGCGGCATTGATTTTTCCATGCCTTATTTTCTGGGCTATACGGGCCTGAGCCAGGAGCTTATCCAAAAATATATCAAAGACAACGCTGCCCTTTGGGAAAGCGAGACTGACAGCCTTCCCGTGGACAGCGTAGGCGGCACCATCGGAACCCACACAGGCCCCGGCGCCATAGCGGTTGCATTTGTAGCAAAGGAACATTAAGCGTCGTTCCCCGGCATTTGAGGCATCTCTCCATTCCCGGGCATCTGCATTCCGCCCTTCCCCGGTCTCTCTCCGCCCCGGTTTCCATCGCCCCAGTCACCCCGGGGCTCGTCTCTGTCTTCTCCGAAACCGCCTCTGTCTCCTCCGAAACCGCCTGGGCCGCCTCCAAAGCCGCCGAAGCCGTTTCCGTAAATCAGACTATCCAGAGTCACTTCATACGCTTCATTTCCAACGTGAATCACATAAGTGCCTCCCGTCACCAGCCCCGGACAACTCACCACCAGGGAATTAAATCCGCTCTCCGCCGTATAGCTCACCAGCACATTCCCTGCTCCGTCTTCCAGGCTGACCTCTGTGCCCGCCTTACAGTTGGAGGTGCTGATCAATACAGAACCCTGAGTGGAGGATTCTCCGAAATTCATAGCCATTCCGGAATTTCCCAGTGCCACCAGCGTACCGCCTGTAATCTGTGCGCTGCCCTCATAGTCCAGAGCGCCGTTGGCGCTCGATTCCGGGCCGGATACATAAGTTTCGCCGCCGGTCACCGTGATTGTTCCGTTAGAATCAATGCCGTCCCCATCTGCGTTCACATATATGACGCCCCCTGAAATCTCAATACCGGTACTTCCGTCAACACCATTGTCTGCACGGCCGTCTGTGCCTCTCCCGGAACCGCCTCCGAAATCATCGTCAAAACCGCCTCCGAAACCACCGTCAAAGCCGCCTCCGAAGCCGCCCCCGAACATGCCGCCATAACCGCTTCCGTCTCTGCCGCCTGCGGCATTCAGCCCGTCGTCCGTGGCATACAGCCGGATATATCCTCCGGAAATAACCACTCTGTTTCCCTCTATACCCTCGTAAGAGACGGAAATGTTGACAGTCCCTCCCGCCACCGTGGTTGTCTCATCCGCATGCAGCCCGTCGTCACCGGTGGCGATGTCAAACTGACCGCCGGTTACGGTGAGATTGCTGTTGGAATGCAGCCCGTCATCCTGGGAATCTATGAAAAAGCTGCCGCTGTTGATAATCATGTCCCCTCCGGCCTTAATGCCCTTGGCGCTGACCTCGCTGCCGTCCTCATCCCTTGCAACGGTCTTGTTTGCGCTGCCCTGCCCTGCCGTCAGGTTAAAGGTACCCCCGTCAATCTGCAGGTAAATTCCCGCACTGATACCGTCCCCTTCAGACATTACGGTAATGCTGCCCCCCTCGATATAGACAAAGCCTTTGTCCTCCTTATCCGCATTCTCGGAATGAATACCGTCCTTTCCGGCAGTAATATTCAGCGAAACCGCAGCCGTCTGTCCGGCGCTCCCCGCATCTGACGTATCTGTATCCTGACTGCCGTCTGCTCCGCCTGCGGCAATGCGCACACTGTCCTTGCCTTCCAGACCGTGCCCGGGAGCAATTACGGTGACTGCGCCCCCTGCCACCTTCAAATCATCCTTCGACACAATACCATGGCCCGTAACAGCCGTAACCTGCAGGCTGCCGCTGCCGTTTATGGTCAGGTCGCTTTTTGCAAAAATAACTGCATCTATGTTGTTGTCGTCAATGCTCACATAGCTGTCGCCGCCGGACAGTGTATTCACCGTGCCTTCCGCCAGGGTAATAAATACCTTATCCGCCTGCCTGACGTAAATGGCCGCGCCGCTGCTGTTGGAGATTTCCACATTGTCCAGAACCAGCTGAACCTTGGCCGTCTCCGCAGCATCCACCATAATCATGCCATTCTCCAGAGAGCCGCTTACAAGATAAACGCCCTCCTCCGCGATAGTCACGTCACTGCCGTTCAGTTCTATCTTAACGCAATCCGCCGCATCATATGCGCCGCTCCTGTCCCTGTCCGTGAACATGCTCTCCTGGTTCACAAGGGTCTCCGCAGGGGCAGACGTCCCGGCCGAAGCTGCTCCGGCCGCCTGACCCTGCCCGGCTGCCGCCAGCGACTCCTTTACCTGCTCTTCCGCAGCGCCGCAGCCCGACAGCATTCCCGCCGTCATGCAGCCGGCTACTGCCAGCGCCCCCCATTTCTTCCAAATCTTTCTCATTACACCAACCTCCTTCCGAAACGGGCCGCCCTACGCTTTGAGCGACCCATGCTTCGCTTCCTAAAGGGACAAATATTTGTTTCTGCCGGGCGGCAGCCTCGCCCCTTACAGCTCATACACCCCGTTCTCCCTGTGGGACACGGAAATTTCCAGATTGCCGTTCCTGCAGCGCAGCTTGTCAATCAGCTCCTTCTCTTCTTCCGTACTGTTTAATACCATGTCATAGGTCAGGCGGAACAGGCTTCCCATGTTGGTGATTTTTACCTGAATCAGCTCATGGGAGGAAGTGTACTCCTTCAGCACTTCGTCAAAGGCTCCGGTATAATCCAGATCCTCCGGCACCGTAATGTGAAGCACCTTGTATTTCTCACCGCTTTTCCTGCTGCCGAAGTCCAGTCTGCTGTACAGCATCATAACCCCGCACAGCAGCACCGTGAACAGCACCGCATATCCCAGATAGCCCATGCCTGCAATCAGCCCCGCGCACATTCCCAGGAAAATAGCCCCTATCTCTTTCGCCGTTCCGGGCGCCGAACGAAAACGAACCAGGCTGAAGGCCCCCGCCACTGCCACTCCCGCACCCACATTACCGTTTACCATCATGATAACCACGCAGACGATTGCGGGAAGCAGGGCCAGCGTGGCCAGAAAGCTCCGGCTGTAACGGTTCCTGTAAGTATAGCAGACTGCCAGAATCAGCCCTATAACCAGCGACACCCCTATGCACAGCAAAAACTCCGGCACGGAAATAACCACCGTGAACTGTGAATCAAAAATCCCCTTAAAAATCGTGTTAAGCATAAATCAATTCTCCTTTTTCCCTGTTATAAATTTCTGTGTATGCATTGCCGTATTTTGAAAAGGACGTCTTCCGGATTTCCTCTTCCGAAAGCACCTTTACCATCCACAGCGGAATATTTCCCGGCGTCTTAATCTCCATCAGGGTCTGTCCCTGCTTCAGCAGCGGCGTTCCGTAAACTCCCTTTTCCAGGGACAAATCCGTCTCCCGCCAGAGAAGAGCTTCATCAAAGGTCACCCGAAACGCTCCGGGTTCCCTGGTATAATAAGCCTCCCTCTCATAGGAGAGAAACACCTTGGGCTCCAGCGTCCGGTAAAACTGCAGGAAATAGTCTATTTCCTCAGAAATCTGTGATTTCTCCGGCGCCTCCCTTCTGCCCGCCAGATAATCCATGGCAGCCTTCTCCGGAATATGTATCCTGCGCTTGTAGACCACGCCTTCATATTTCTTTTTCAGCTCCACGAACACCTTATCCCCCGGCTCCACCGGGCCGTAGCTTCTGACTCTCAGCTTTTCCTTATAGACCGGCTGTTCCAGCGACTTCCTGACAAGCCTGTAATTATCCGTGTCATAATAAACGTTCCTTATGGTAGTTCTGCCGTAGTCGTCCAGCTCCATGTATGGCTCCATAGCCGCCAGAACGGCCTCCTTCTGTTTCCGGCTCAGCAGGTATTTCATCTCATATCTCTGAAAGGTCATCTGTGAATCCATTTTGCGCCTCCTTTGCTCCTCTTGACATACTTACTCTAGCAGACGAACCTAAATATAACCTAAATCTATTGTGAACAAATTGTGTTTTTCACGGGTTTTTGTTAAAATAGCAGTAACCCGGCCGGACTGCCGATATACCGAAGGTTCCCGGACAAGTTAAGGAGGACTTTTGATTATGCGCCTGCTGATTGCGGAAGACGACAGGGATATTGCGAAAGCTCTGACAGCCCTTTTTGAACATAATAATTACAGTGTTGACGCGGTGTACAACGGGAACGACGCTTACGATTATGCCCTGGAGGGAAATTATGACGGCGTCATACTGGACATCATGATGCCCGGCATGGACGGCCTGGAGGTGCTGCGGCGTCTGCGGAGCGCCGGGATTAAAGCTCCCGTTCTCCTGCTTACTGCCAGAGGGGAGCTTGAAGACCGGGTAAACGGTCTGGACGCCGGAGCTGACGACTATCTGCCCAAGCCCTTTGCCGCCAGCGAGCTGCTGGCGAGAGTCAGGGCTATGCTGCGCCGCAGGGAGAATTATCAGGATGAGCTGCTGGAATTTCAGGGACTGCGCCTGAATGTATCCACCTTTGAACTCAGCTTTCAGGAGGAAAGCCTGCGCCTTGTGAGCCGGGAATTTCAAATGCTTCAGCTGCTGATGCAGTCTCCCGGCAGCGTCATCTCCACAGAGCAGTTTATGGAACGCATCTGGGGCTGGGACTCCGATGTGGAGGTCAGCATTGTCTGGGTCTATATTTCCAACCTGCGGAAGAAAATCGACCGGCTTAAGGCCCCCGTCAGCATCAAAGCCGTACGGGGCGCAGGCTACTGCCTGGAAAAACGGTCCCACCCTTAAAACAGCCTGAAGTCTATGCGCAGGCTCCGATCCTGATAAGGAGAATGCTTCCATGATTAAAAAGTTACAGAAAAAATTTATTTCCATTACCGCAGCCGCCCTGTTCGCCGTCATTCTTCTGGTGCTGGCAGCCGTCAACGGCATTTTTTTCTTCCAGTCCGACAGACAGCTGGACAGACGTCTGGATATGCTTATGAACGAATATATGGGCATGACGTCTCCGCACTCCGCCCCGTCGGAAACTCTCCACCCGGGCGGCAGCTATTTTCCGGACAACGGGCAGCCTTCTTCCATCCGGGAAACCGAAAACGCCGGAAGAGAAGAGAATAAATCCATGGGCCCTCTGCCCCGCTTTGCGGATCGCCTGCTCATCCGCGCCGACGGCTGCGTTATCTGCCTGGACGAAGCCGGAAGCATTCTGGAGATCCGGCAGGACGCCGCAGAAAACTACTCTGCGGAGGATTTGTCCGCCGTAACAGCCGCCCTGCTGAAAAAGGGACGTGCGCAGGGCTGGCACCGGTACTTTAAGTTCCGCATTACCGCTTACGCGGGAACAAACGGAAGTACCGTGACCGTAATCGGCCTCATCAACGCTTCCTCCGACCTGTACGCTGTTCTTACCATGCTGCTGATTTCCGCGGTAATCGGACTTCTCAGCTTTCTTCTGGTGCTGCTGATTATCGTACTCGCCTCCGGCCATGCGGTAAAGCCTATTGCGGAAAGCTACGCCAGGCAAAAGCAGTTCGTCACCGATGCCGGACACGAGCTGAAGACTCCCCTGACTGTCATTTCCGCCAACAGCGAACTGGCAAGAATGATTTACGGGGACAGCGAATGGTTTGACAGCATTGACAGACAGGTAGGTAAAATGAACAGCCTGGTGCGCAGCCTGATTACCCTGGCAAAGATGGATGAGGAACAAGAGCCCGTGCTTGCCGCCTTTAATCTCAGCGATGCGGTATATGACACGGCCAAATCCTTTGAAGGACTGCTTCATTCTCAGGGAAAATTAATTGTCTTTGATATTGCGGAAAATATAGAATATACCGGAGACGAATCCAGACTGCGGCAGGTAGTGTCCATTCTCATGGACAACGCGGTTAAATACTGTGACCCGGATGGAAAGGTAACCGTGAAGCTTCTTCGGGACAGACAGGTGAAGCTGCAGATTATCAACGACTTTGCCGCTGTGGCCGACTGTCGGCTTGACAGGCTCTTTGAGCGTTTCTACCGGGCCGACAGGGCCAGAACCCCCGACGGCAGCTACGGGCTTGGACTATCTATTGCAAAATCCATTGTGGAACAGCATAAAGGTGAGATCCGTGCAAAAGCCCTGGATCACGGACGCATTATGTTCGAGGTAATACTTTAATCCGCCTGCCCACCTCTTCCCCAATCCTGCTTTTCACCAGCTCCGCAATCTGAAGCGTTGTCATTTCTTTGTATTCCGCGTAAAAAAGGGGCTTCAGAAAATGCACCTGGGTTCTGACTTTCTTCAGGGAATTCATGCCAAAGGGCTTGTAGGAATCAATGAGGGCCACCGGCACAATGGGCGCCTTTGCTCTGGTGGCGCATTTGAAAGCCCCCGGCATAAAGTCCTGCACATCATTCTTGTTGTGATCATAGCCGCCCTCGGGAAAAACAATATATCTTCTTCCGGCCGCCACCTCGTCTGCAATCTGCAGGATAGTCTTTACCTGGCTCCGCATATCCCGCTTGTCCAGCCGCTTCCCCTGCACCAAATCAATAAAGGGACTCACAATGGGCAGTCGGGAACGATCATAATCCATGACAAGGGTACAGGGTCTGGGATGCGCGTACATAATACCAAGGCTGTCATATTTGCCCTGATGATTGGGATACATCACATATCCTCCCTCCCCGGGCAGATGCTCCAGGCCTGTGCATTCTGTCTCAATCCGCCCGTGGCGCATCATAATGCGGATGCACCGGCGGGCCATTTTGTAGCGCTTCTCCTCCGAAAAATTTCCCTTGCGCTTTTCCATTATTTTTGCCTTAGACAGATAATAAATGATAAACGGCAGTGAGACCACTACCACAAATCCCAATCTTAACATAAATACCAGAAACCTTTCATTCCGCTCCGTTCCAGCAGTAGGTGCAAAGCCTGTCCTTATCAATGCCCACCGATTCAATCATGTCGTCCAGCCTGTGGAAACGCAGACTGGTAAAATTAAGCTTTTTGCCGATGCGCTCTACCATCTCTCCATACTCCGCCGTATCCGGATCCACATAAAGCTTTAAATCAATCTTTCTTTCGTCCTCCTCCATCTCCTTCAAGATTCTTCTGGTAATCAGATCCATCTCCGAAGAGGAGCGGGAGAAATTCAAATATTTACATCCGAACAGCAGCGGCGGACAGGCCGGGCGGATATGTACCTCCCTGGCGCCGCTTTGATAGAGGAATTCCGTAGTCTCCCGAAGCTGGGTGCCTCTGACAATGGAGTCGTCAATCAAAAGCAGGCTCCTATTCTCAATCAGATCATGCACCGGTATCAGCTTCATCCTGGCAATCAGGTTCCTCTGGGTCTGAATCGTAGGCATGAAGGAACGGGGCCAGGTGGGAGTATACTTGATAAAGGGACGGGAAAAGGGAATTCCGGATCGGTTCGCATATCCGATGGCATGGGCCGTGCCGGAGTCCGGTATGCCCGCCACAATATCGGGCTCCACATTATCCCGTTCCGCCAGCTTCGCACCGCAGTTGTACCGCATCTTCTCCACGCTGATTCCCTCATAGGAGGAAGAGGGATAACCGTAATATATCCACAGGAAAGTGCATATCTTCATTTCCTTTCCCGGCTGTACAAGAGTGGTTACGCCCTCCGGACTCACCACTGCAATCTCTCCCGGCCCCAGCTCCCGGTCAAAGGCGTACCCGAGATTCAGATAGGCAAAGCTCTCAAAGGATACACAGTAAGCTCCCTCCTTTTTCCCGATGGATACAGGGGTTCTGCCCATTCTGTCTCTGGCCGCATAAATACCTTTGGGTGTGAGGATCAGGATCGTCATGGAGCCCTCAATCACCTCCTGGGCATACCGGATTCCCTCCACAAGATTATCTTTCTGGTTCACAATGGAAGCCACCAGCTCCGTGGCGTTGATGTCGCCGCCGCTCATCTCCAGAAAGTGGGAATGTCCCTTTGCAAACAACCTGTTAATCAGGCTTCCGGAATTATTTATCTTTCCCACTGTGGTAATTGCATAGGTGCCGTGATGGGAGCGGACAATCAGAGGCTGGGGCTCATAGTCGGAAATGCAGCCAATCCCCAGATTTCCCTTCATCTCGTTTACATCCTTGTCAAATTTCGTCCGGAAAGGAGCATTCTCTATGTTGTGGATTGCCCTGTTGTAGCCTTCTTCCCGGCTGTAAACCGCCATACCTGCCCGCCTGGTTCCCAGATGGGAATGATAATCCGTCCCGAAAAAAAGATCAAACATGCAGTCCTCTTTCGCTGCCACTCCGAAAAAACCACCCATATCTTCCGCCCTGCCTTTCTGTTATGTCTGTCAATCGCCGGCCTTTACACCGTTATTTCCGCCGTTACGCCAAGCAGCTCCCTGTTTTCCTCCAGCACCGGGCGGATTACATTCTTTAAGAATGCGTCAACCTGTTCTCTGGCCCGCCCCACATATTTTTCGGGATCCATGGTCTTCTGCAGCTCTTCCAACGACATATTAAACGCAGGATCGGCCGCTATCAGCTCCAGCAGATTATTCTCCCTGCCCTCTGCCTTCACATTCCGCCCCGCCTCCATGGAAAGCTCCCGGATACGCTCATGGAGCTCCTGACGGTTGCCGCCGGCCTTCACCGCATCCATCATAATATTTTCCGTAGCCATAAAGGGCAGCTCGCTCATCAGCCGCTTCTCGATGACCTTGGGATACACCACCAGTCCGTCCACCACATTCAGGCACAAATCCAAGATTCCGTCGGTTGCCAGAAAGCCTTCGGGAATGGACAGCCTTTTATTCGCCGAATCATCCAGGGTCCGCTCAAACCATTGCGTAGCGGAGGTGATCGCCGGATTCAGCGCATCAATCATCACATATCTGGAAAGAGAGGCAATCCGCTCGCTTCTCATGGGATTCCGCTTGTATGCCATTGCGGAAGAACCTATCTGACTCTTCTCAAAGGGCTCCTCCACCTCCTTCAGATGCTGAAGCAGCCGAATGTCATTGCTCATTTTATGGGCGGAGGCCGCGATGCCCGCCAGTACGTTTGCCACTCTGGTGTCCACCTTTCTGGAATAGGTCTGGCCGGACACGGGGAAACACTCCTTAAATCCCATTTTTTCCGCAATCATGGGGTCAAGCCTGTCAATGACAGCCTGGTCTCCGTCAAACAGCTCCAGGAAAGAGGCCTGGGTGCCCGTAGTTCCCTTGGAGCCAAGCAGCTTCATACCGCCCAGCACATAGTCCAGATCCTCCAGATCCAGATAAAATTCCTGCAGCCACAGAGTTGCCCGTTTTCCCACCGTAGTGGGCTGTGCAGGCTGAAAGTGGGTAAATGCAAGGGTGGGCTGGTTTTTATATTTCAGTGCAAAATCGGCCAGCTTTGCTATCACGTTCACCAGCTTTTTCTTTACCAGCTTCAGCGCCTCGGTCATAACGATAATATCCGTGTTGTCCCCCACATAGCAGGAGGTTGCGCCCAGGTGAATAATCCCCGCCGCCTTGGGACACTGCTGCCCGTAGGCATACACATGGCTCATGACGTCATGGCGGACTTCCTTTTCCCTTGCCTTTGCCACGTCATAGTTAATATCCTCGGCGTGGGCCTTCAACTCCTCAATCTGCTCATCGGTAATCACCGGCTTGCCGTTCCGGGACAGCCCCAGCTCCTTTTCCGTCTCCGCCAGCGCAATCCACAGCCTTCTCCAGGTGCGGAACTTCATGTCAGGAGAAAAAATATACTGCATTTCCTTACTGGCATAGCGCTCGGATAAAGGACTTTCATATCTGTCTGTACTCATGCTCCAATCCTCCTCATTCAGAAAATATATTCCCCCCGGATATCCTCCGCCGGAGGCTCCATGGGATACCTTCCCGTAAAACAGCCCCTGCAGATACCCAGGCCCTTTACGATTTCCTCCAGACGCTCCTGACGCAGGTAGGCCAGGCTGTCCGTCCCGATCATCTCCCGTATATCCTCCACAGATCGGTTATATGCAATCAACTGCTCCCTGGCCGGCACATCCGTGCCGAAATAACAGGGCCACAAAAAAGGCGGCGAGCTGACACGCATATGTACCTCTTTGGCGCCCGCCTCCCGCAGCATACGGACAATGTGATCCGAGGTAGTGCCCCTGACAATAGAGTCGTCTATCATAATAATCCGCTTCCCCTCCACGGCCCGGCGGATTGGATTCAGCTTTACCTGTACGCTGTTCTCCCGGCTCTTCTGCCCCGGCTTGATAAAGGTGCGTCCCACATAAGTATTTTTCACAAAGGCCGTGCCATAGGGAATGCCTGACTGCAGGGAATACCCGAGAGCCGCCACATTGCCGGACTCCGGCACACCCACCACCATATCCGCCTCCACAGGGCTGTCCTGGGCCAGGAACTTACCCGCCAGTATGCGGGAATCATATACGCTGACCCCGTCCAGCACACTGTCCGGCCGGGCAAAATATATATATTCAAACACGCATCTGGCCTGCTCCCCTGCGGCCAGCCCACGGCTCATGTCCGATTCTATTCCCTTCTCCGGGGAAATGGTCACAATCTCGCCGGGCAGTACATCCCGCACAAACTCAGCCCCCACAGTGTCCAGAGCGCAGCTCTCGCTGGCAAGGAACCAGGTGCTGCCCCTCCTTCCGATGCATAAGGGTCTGAAGCCGAAGGGATCCCTTGCGCCTATCAGCTTTCTGGGAGACATAACCACAAGGGAATAAGCGCCTTTCAGCCTGTCCATGGTGCGGCCCACGGCCTCCTCCACGGTTTTGGAATTCAGCCGCTCCCTGGCAATGTAATAGGCAATGATCTCCGAATCAATGGTAGTCTGAAAAATCGCCCCTGTGTAGGCAAGCTCCTTCTTAAGCTCAGGCGTATTAATCAGATTGCCGTTATGGGCCAGTCCCAGCGTTCCCTTTACATAATTTAAGACCAGCGGCTGGGCGTTTTCCCGGGTGGAACTGCCCGCCGTGGAGTATCTTACATGCCCTACCCCGATATCACCCTTCAGACGCTCCAGCTGCTCCGTCGTAAAGGCTTCGTTCACCAGCCCCATATCTTTAGCCGATAGCACCTTCCCCATGGGACCGGCGGTGTCGCTGACCGCAATGCCGCAGCTCTCCTGCCCCCGGTGCTGTAAGGCCAGCAGACCGTAATAAATGGAAGCGGCCACATCCTGGCCTTCAAAGTCATAAGCGCCGAACACACCGCACTCTTCCTTCAGTTTGTCATTGTTCTCCACGTTCATTTACTCCCCTTCGTACAATGTAAAACATCATAGCCCACTCAAAAGCGGAAGTCAATAGTTATCGTATTTGTCCACCATGGCAAGGATTTCCCCTGCATAGGCGGGATATTTGTTCACGATATCCATAATCTCTTTTCTTGCGGTCTCCGCCACACCGTTGTTATATTCCATCTGCTTGCGCAGAGCCTGCCGCCTCACAATCAGCTCGTGGCGCATCTCCACCATCTCACGGGGATCCAGCAGCGCCTCCGGATGACCCACCCAGCGATCCGGGGCGCCTACCCGGTAATTCTTCAGCCTGTCCACTATCAATTTCTGATAGTACTCTGTCTTTGCTTCCGCCTCCGCAAATTCCTTGCGCTCCTCCTTCTCCTGCAGATATTGGGTCCAGAGCTTTTCCAGCGCCGCGGCGCTGTCCGTATCATACTTCATGCGCAGATATTCCTGAAGGTTTTTGTTGTTCACATACCGGATTTTCACTTTATTCTGAAGCTGTATCAGCTTGTTCACGGCCCTTTCCACCCGGCTCAGTTCCTTTTCGCTGTCCGTATAACGGACCACCAGCACCGCCACTGCCACTACCACGGCTCCTACCGCCAGGAGATACCCCATTCTGGTATCCATCTCAAAGGCAAACTGCAGAAGAACCAGCAGCACCATACAGATGACAAATGCCGTCATGAATATCACCGACATTCCACGGAAATTATTCATCATGGCTTCCAGCTCGGAACGGCGGAATTCATAGGCGTTTCGCTCCCTGTCCAGCCGCTTTAAGTCCTGCCGCACCAGTTCCCCGTAGTTCTCACACTCCTTCAACTTGCCGATGCCTTCCTGTACTTCATCCTCCTGCTTGCGCATCTGATAATATTCGTTATCATCCATGCGGTTTTCTTTCCCCCGGTACCGCTCGCACTCCTGTTCATGGGCCAGAAGCTGCCTGGCGATCTTGTTCAGTCCTTCCCGCTCCTGTTCGGGAAGCGCCTCTATCTCCTCCATATCCGTCAGATAAGATGTCACCAGAGCATACTCCCCCGTAAGTAAATTGATCTCCTTGGATGCCTCCGCCATCTGCTCCAGACAGTTGGTGATATAACGGCTGCGCTGCTCCTCATCCCGAAAGTCCACGTCGTCTCTGTCATAGACCAGATTTTCCCAATCCTCGGGCTGCTTTTCCGCTTTTTTTCTCTTTCCGAATAACCTGCTCCAAAATGCCATTCTAATCTCCTGTTGTCAGTCTGCCACACTTTTGCGATAGCTGTCCTTTAAGGTCTGGGTCAGCCGCTCGTTCTCTTCATAATATTTCTGCTTTCTGTCCCCCGTCCGCAGCTCCCTGTGGGCATTAAGCCGCAGATACTCCGGCTGCTGTTCCCACTCCTGCGTCAGACGCTCCATATCCTTTTCCAGTTCCAGGGTCAGCTCATACCTTTCCGTGTTCTCCGCCACAAAGGACACATATTCGCTCTCGTTCAGCGCCAGCCTCTTTGCCGCCAGATAATCCCGGTAAAAGTCCCGCCGTCCCTCCATATCGTATGCCGTTAAGAAGCATTCCGCCGCCTTCTCATATATCATAAGCCCCGCCAGCGCCACGCCCTTATTGTGCCAGATTGAGGCAAGACATTCCGCCGCCGGAAGGACTTCTCCCTCCTCCACGTTCTCCTGCCATTTCTGAATCAGGCTGTCGTAGCCCCTGACTGCCAGGATATATTTTTTCTTTTTTACCAGGTAGTCCACCTGGCTCTTTTTCTTTTCAATGCTGCTTAAGCCCGCGCCCTGCTTTAAGACCTGCTCCGTCTCCGCCACGGTCTGTCCGTCGTAAAGCCCCGTAAAGTTCAGAATCGCCGTCACAAAGGCACTGAGAGAACCCTTTTTATGAACCAGGGGATGGAGCGCTTTCGCCAGTTCCTTCAGCCCGCATTCCCGCTCTATCCAGTCCAGCAGCTGATCGTTCATGACGGAAAAATCCAGCAGAAACGCATTCTCCTTCAGCACGAAGCACAGCTCCTCCATGGAGCTGACATTGATTTCGATTCCCGGCACACAATATGGAGTTGACGCATAATTTCCCACACAGACGCTTACGCGCATAACGGCCTCCTAATATAATTCTATGGTTTCCTTCCAGACCTTTCCCGTGGCCGGACGAATTTCCCCCAGCCCCTCATCCTCTATCTCCACAGCCAGAATATTCTCCGCCTCCATGTAAAATCTTCCCCAAAGCCTTGTGAGCGTCTCCGGCATATCCTCCAGCACAACCCGGGCAAGCTTGACGTTCTGCCCGTTCAGCGGCGTAATGGTAAGCTGAAGTTCTTTTCCGTCCTGCACATAAAATTCCGTCTCCGTTTCCGCCTCATACCAGTTGCTTCCCGCGTCCAGCAGCGCGTAGTAGGATTCCTCACCCTGCCGCAGAATCTCCATGCCTATGTTTGCCTTCAGTTTGTCCCGGCTTAAGAATACATATTCCCTTCCTCCGCTGCCTGCATTCCCTGCATTCAGCCGCTCCCGCATTCCGAATACGGCCCCCTTGCTGAACAGGTTATTCCCCTGAAAGACTCTGCGCTTTTTACAGAGATACCGCAGGGACTCCTTCATCCACTCCTGATCAAAGCCGTCGCCGATCAAAAATACGCTTCCCACCAGCCTGCCCTCGCAGACCTCCTCCGCTATTTTCAGCAGAGCGCCATCCAGCTCCCGCTTTTCGCCTTCTTCCGAACCCTCCGGCTGTTCCGTAAATCTCTGCCGGGGGAAAGGAAATTCTCCCTCTTCAATAAATACCACTATGGGGGTGGTGCGCCTGTTATTCTCCATTCGATACATCCTGATGCTGTCCCTTTCACGGGTCAGCAGCACCGACTGATATACCCGCAGATCCTCCGGCTGATAAATCATATAGTTGTAGTAACTCTCCATATGGCTCTGGAACGCAATCTTATCTGTCTTCAGGCGAAGCCCCGCCACCACCTGCCCAAGCACCTCCAGCATCCGCTGATCCAGCGTCTCACAGGTAATCATCAGGGCCTCTATCTTATCCGGGGAAGCCACCTGAGACAACATTCCAAGACTCCGCTTGAAAAACAGCGTCAACAGCGCCACCGGATCCAGACTTTCCCCGTCTATCAGCACCGGCTCGCCGTCCAGCGCCAGATCCAGCAGATGATCCACCTGTATTCCCTGCTGCTCCGCTCCGTAACGCAGAGCCTCTTTCCCGTAAAACCACTGGTTTACCCCGCTTCTCTTGCAGAGCACCGTAGGTATGTTATAATGCTCCGTACCCGCCACCTGGGAAAGCGTCTCCACCTCGCCGGAATCGGAGAAGCTGTAGCTAATCTGTGAAAATTCATTTCCCAAATCATATCCCACAATGACCTTGCCGCCGCTTAGGAATCCCATGCTTTCTCCGCCCCCCTATTTCAGTTCAAACAGTCTGCCGTTCAGGAACTCTTTCCTGTAATACTCTTCCAGAAGATGATCCATAGTGTCAAAATCCTCAAGGGTCTTGCTGATGACAATATCGTTCACCAGATGATACCGGCTTTCCGCCTCGTTTCCCCGGATGTCGCTTTTCTGCAGGGTGCCGCTCTCTGTCAGCTGATCGTCGCCGCCCCTCTCCTCCGTAATATAATACTGGAGGTTCTCGCCGAAAAACAGGATAAACTCCTTGAAAAAGACGCCCGCATATACCTCCCGCATATACTCTGCACAGTATTCGTCAGACTCCCCGTTCTCATGCAGCAGCACATAATGAATGCACACCCTTGTATGGGGATCGGTCCGGTACTCAATAATGGTCTTGTCCGCCATCTCCTGCATAACCTTGTCATTGTGCCTGTACTCCCTGAAAAACTCCAGGTGAATGCGCTGTTCCGTCAACTCCTCCAGAAAGCTTCCCGTCAGCCGGCTGCCGCTTTCCGTCAGCTCCGACTGATTTTCCGCATAATATTTCAGGAAGGCAAGCTTACAGATGCGCTTCACCGGCTCTCCCCGCAGATACATGCGCTCTATTTCATCAAACACATCCTTCTCCGTGACACGCTCCTTCACAAAGTAGTCATAGGAACACTGAGCCAGAAAGGCTTCCTCCACCTCCAGCTTTGCCCCCTGGGAGACATAATAGCGGAATATTTCCATCTTTTCTCCCACAAAGGAACCGGTATACAGCATCTGGATCAGTATATTTTCACAGAGGTGATAGCAGTCCATGCCGAAGGATCGGGCCGCCTTCCACACATCCCGCAGGCCCTTTGTCATGCCCCGGTAATACAGGGTCAGATACCGCAGAATGGTGCTGTTGTATTTTCCCCTGCTGAAGGCGTAAACCGCCGACGCCGTCAGCACGGCATCCTCCGCCATGGCATCCTTCTCCATCAGCGGCCCTATGAGCCGCACCAGAAGCTTCACGTCAATAAAATAGGGACCATAGGCATTCAGCCACTGCCTGGCAAGCTCAAGATTGCCCCGGAGCACAATGTACCGTATGGCGCTGCCCCGCTCCTCCGCCGTAAGGGTTTCGGGATTTATCTTCAGCAGGTACTCGTCCAGCGCCTCCACCCCGTCCGCGTCATAATAATATTGCAGCAGCTTCAGCATCAGCTCACGCTTTACGCTGTCCTCCATCCGGGGGGATTCCGCCACACGCCTGGCCCTGGCCGCGCTCTCGGCAGATTGAATACCCCCTTCCTTCTCGCTGTTGCAGAGATACAGATCAAACTCCGGATTATCAATGGGAAAAGGCGCCAGCGCTCTTAAAAATTTCCCCGGAAGCATCAGCTTCTCTATAGTATACTCCACATTCCGGATAAATCTGTTCTTGGCAGCATCCTCAAATACAATGGTGTAATCGCTGCCGTACAGCGACACCCACACCTTGCCGCCGCTTATCTGATATTCCGCAGGATATCTGTTCCCCGGCTGGTACACATATACCCTTCGGAGACGTTCGTCCTCCACCCGTATCATATGGGCAAACAACAGTCTTGACAGCGGCTCACAGGTCTGCTCCGTAATCATTTCCGGCTTCAGCAGCCGATTGTATATATCCGCCAGCGGCCGGCTGATGCGGGCTTTGCCAAGCTGTTCCATGCAAAAGTGCTCCATGCGTATGCGATAGGTGTCATAAACGTCCTTCAGTCTGTCTTCATTCTGCAGGATGTAATTGTAAAGATAGGCCGCATGTTCATAATCCAGACTGTTCTGATAGGAAAAATATAACAGCACCACCTTGGGAATTTCCCGGGGCGTTCCTCCGGACACATCCAAATCCAGTGCCATCATATAATATTCATACAGATTTGTGATGCGCAGGTTATGCTCCACTCCCAGCCTGTACCACTCAAAATATTTTGAATCCGCCTTAGCGCCCTTGATCAGCAGTGTACATATCTGCTGCAGGATGCGGACGTCGTTCTTCTTTTCATACAGCTTTTCCAGGGTTCTGTACAGCACTTCCGAATACTCCCTGACCTTGTCCGTCAGATAAAGCAGCTGTCCCACCACTTCCGCCTTGAGAAGATCCTTTTTGGCTCCGTACCAGACCACCTGGCGCTCAAAGGAACCCATTCTCCGAAGCAGCGCCGGATTGCTGTTCAAAAGCGCCACTGCCTCAATATAAAGAATGGGACTGCTGCAGCCCGCCGTATACTGCTTCTCCAGAAATATCCATCTTCCGGTGACGGACTTGTGATACTCTTCCGACAGGTACAGAAGCAGCCATGCCACCCGCCAGTTTCCGTTGTCCTCCCGGTAAATATGCTCCACCTCCGCCGTAACCCTGTCCACATATTTCTTCTCTCTGTGAATCAGGGTGCTCAGATACAGGTAATACGCCCGGAGGGTATCGCTGCCCGCTCCCTTTTCCAGCAGCTCCGCCACATGATCCAGTATCCAGCCGGCCTCATTGTACCGCTCCTCCGTAATCAACATCTGGGCCTGAAACAATCTTGCGGACACGTCGTTTTCGTCCATGGCCGCCAGCTTTTCCACCAGCTTCCCCGTCTCATTCAGCCAGGTGCCTGTACTGATCTTTTTCACGCGGAATGCCTGATAAAGCTCCATCAACTGGACGGTACAGCGCTTTCGCGCCACTTCCTGAGGGTTGCGGGGCGATCCGTCTCCGATCCTGACCGTCACCGGAACCGACAGCGTCACAAAGGAATTATAAAGAAGGACCCTGCCGTAATTTTTCCCCTCCCGGCAAAGGTTTCCGTCTATAAATACGGGAAGCGCACAACGGTTCCCGAGAAAATCATCGTCTGTGATTACTTCCTTCTCCGTAAACAGGAATTCACCGATACACTCCACATAAAGCCGAGTGTATCCCCAGCCGTTCCGCACAATCGTCAGCTCCCGCTCCGACACGGCATAGGCGCCGGCATTTCCGGATATATCCAGAAACAGTTCCTCTTCCTGTACCAGAAATTCCACCTTCTGCTTCTTATTAACCTGAATCAGAAATTCCTCCATATTCTGCTCCGAGCCTTCATAGACGGACAGCGCCCGGTAATCCCTGGCAAACTGTGCGTCACTGCCGGAAAAAACACTGCAAAAGCCCGGCGAATAAAAGAGCCTGACCGCCTCCTGCCAGCTGCTCTTGGCAAGATTGGCAAAATGAAACAGGTTCCTCACCGCACCGATGGAGGAATCCAGCAGCCTATGCTCTACGGAAACCACAAAGGGAAGGTAATATTCCCCCCGGTTGCTGATGACGTAAAAATTCCCCTTTACCACATCCCCTTCCTCCAGGTTTTCCCCGTGGAAGCAAAACAGAATTTCCTCATCGCAGCCCACAAACTCCTGCGTCAGGCACTCCATTCTTAAGTCCGAGGACAGTATGCTGCCGTTGGTAAACTGTCCCCGGGCGGCGCTGATACGGAAAGAGCCTTCGTACACCTCTCCCCTGTTCAGGGAAATCTCTATTTTTGCGCAGGAAAAGTCAAGAGAACCGTTCTCATAATCAAAATTTTCCTCCATAATCTGACTGATAAGCTTCTGCATTTGTACTCTCCCGCTTTTATGTTTCCGCATAAAAAAATCCCTACGTTTCATTATACCAAATAATCAAACGCAGGGCAATTTTTTTTCGTCACTTCAGACATATCGTCAGATTTTACGCTTCTTTACGATCCCTCTGACGCAGAGCGCTCCCAACGCCGCGGCCACTACCATGGTGACTGCCAGCACCGCTGCCGCTCCGCCCTCGGAGATAGTATCCGGGAACAGGCTGTAAAAGGGCTCCACCAGGACACTTGAAAAATTCATGGATGCGTGGAGCAGCATACAGAGCCAGATATTCTTAAACTGCCTGTACACCATCCCCAGAAGCAGGCCAAGGACAAAAGCATAAGCCCCCTGCACCAGATTGCCGTGCAGGATGCCGAAGGCCAGAGCCTGCACAATATTTGCCACCCAGAAATTAGGGCTGATTTTCCCCGCCAGCCGGAAAATGACGCCCCGGCACACCAGTTCTTCACTCAAGGGTGCCAGCAGCACGGTTGATATCAGAGTCAAAGCCGTAAACTCCGTAATTCCCGCCAGCTCCATCAGCTCTTCATATTCCTGCAGCGCCTCCGGCGCGGCGATTTGTACCAGGGAAAGCAGGCCGCTGATGGCAAACTGCGCCAGCACTCCCAGAAGAACTATCAGAAGAATTTTAACCGCCGCGGGCTTCTCTGTGCCCTCCGGCCTTTTCTTTTTCCCCCAGGCGAAGTAATACCAGAGCCCGAAGACCAGAACCGCCGCTATCTGGCTCACGATCAGTATGGGTACAATATTTTCATAGTACTGCTCCATCACAAGAAGCTCCATGGCGCCGGCGCTCATTTCCACCGGCGTGTTCAGCATGATGATCACTGTCAGCACCAACATAACCACAACAGCACAGCCTAACTGAATTGCGGAAAATGCCAGCACCGGCAGCAGCGACACCACAAACCAGCCTATTTTCTTCATTACGCTTTTCATCGGTAATTCCCCCATCGTTTCTTTGATTCCCGCAGGCAATGAGCCGGGCGGAGTATATGCCTCCTGCTCTGTAATTGCCGCCGTTGATTCCCGCAGGCAATGAGCCCGGCGGATGCGTTGACGCCGCCTCGGCCCCGGGCCCTTTTGTCCTCACGGGACCTGCAGCCCGTCACTCCATATTCAGCTTCCTGGTATTTACCAGCCAGGACACCAGGTACAGCAGCACCGCAAATATCAGACTGAGCACGAAGCTGATTATCATATTTGTGTTGATATAGCTGCCCACAACGGCAGGAGAGTCATACCTGCTTCCCGCATAGATATTGGTGACAATGCCTTCCACCACGGATCCGAAAATTCCCTTTACCATGTTGACTCCGATATAGCTCACAATAGCCATCAGCACCCTGTGCTTTGTAAAGAGCTGCCCCATGGAAATAGCGCCGAACAGCGTCATAATACTGGTAAAGGAGCCAAGGACCAGCGAAACAATCATGTATATGAAATAGGCGCGGAAGTTCATTCCCGTTTCCGCCTCAACCAGCTCAAACAGCTCTCTGAACTCATCATCATACACATTCTGGAATTCCCACCAGAAATCGGAAAGAGAATACCCCTTGGGCAGCATGGCGCTTATCATAAATGCAAAGAGCGCAAGTACCGACACAATAATGCCCAGAGAAATAATCAGGCTCCAGATACCGCTGATAAAGGTCTTTGCAAACAGCAGTCTGCCTTCCGTCACCGGGAGGGTATGGGTCAGATAACCTTCATCCGTATACATGGTTCTGTAAAAGCGCACCCCCAGATAGGCAATAATACCGATGGCAACCGCCGCCAGCATGACGGCATAAAGTATCAGCGTGCAGACGCTTACAAGATTCAATATATTCACACCGAAGCTGTCCCGATAATAATAGGTTTCGTTGGACAGCTCCTGCCACATGGGAGACTGAAAGGCAAGCCAGCCCAAAAAGGTGACACCCACCAGCACAATCAGCATCAGACAGCCGATTCTGTAAGTTCCCTTCCACTCGTTCTTTAACACTTTTCCTAACATGCGAACACCTCCCTGAAATATGCATCCACAGACTTGCCGTGCTGCTCCCTGATATTGTCTACGGAGGTATAGAGGGCCAGATGTCCGTAGCGCATGAAAATCACTTCATCCAGCACCTGCTCGATGTCCCCGATCAGGTGGGTGGATATGATAACGGTTGCATTCTGATTATAATTATTGATAATCGTGCGCAGGATATAATCCCGGGCCGCCGGATCAACGCCTGCAATAGGCTCATCCAGCACATACAAATCCGCATTGCGGCTCATGACCAGAATCAGCTGTACCTTCTCCTTATTGCCTTTGGACAGGGTTTTCAGCTTTACGGAAGGGTCAATATTAAGGCTGTGAAGCATCTCCAGCGCCTTCTCCCTGGAAAAGTCCGCATAAAAATCACAGAAATAGTCCAGTATCTGGCTGATTTTCTGCCCGCCTGACAGATAGGTGCGATCCGGCAGATACGCCACATGAGCCTTTGTCTCCGTTCCCACATACTGTCCGTTGATTTTAATGCTTCCCTGACTGGGGGTTAAAAGCCCGTTCATCATTTTAATCAGGGTGGTCTTGCCGCTGCCGTTGGGTCCCAAAAGGCCGATAATCTTTCCTCTGGGAAGGGTCAGCGTAATGTTGTTCACTGCAATGTTTCTCGCGTCGTAGGATTTCGTCACTCCTACCAGTTCTACCAGTTCATTCATTCCTGTTCTCCCTCATTATTAGTATGCATAAAATGTTTTGCGTTCAGCAGCTCTACAGTCTCCGTCTCAGCATAGCCAAGCTCCTTCATCCTGGCGAAAAAGCCGTCCACCTGCGCCTGCGCCAGACCGGCCCTGATGTCCCTTATCCGCTGTCCGTCCTCGGTAACATTTCTGCCGTTGGTACGCTGCGTCACAATCAGTCCGCTTCTCTCCAGCTCGGCAAACGCTTTCTGCATCGTGTTGGGATTCACCGACGCTTCTGCCGCCAGATCCCTGACGCTGGGAAGCTTGCCGCCCGGCGGATACTTTCCCGACACAATCTGCATCTGAATCCTGTCCACAAGCTGCGCGTAAATCGGTCTGTCATTATCCAGTTTCCATGCCATGTCCATTGTCCTTTCTGTATTTTTGTATTATTGTATCAAGTTCTTAATACAAGAATACATCTTCCGGGCACATTCGTCAAGTACTTTTTGCACTTTTTTTCAAAACGGGCATATAAATACCATAACAAACCCTTTGAGGTCCCCTATGTCTGATATAAATTTACGTTCCACAAACGCCCCGGCGCCTGAGCTGACTGCTTCCCAGGACTCAGCGGCAAGCGCCGGTACGCTGAAAATCAGCGTCATATCCACCATTGGACTGGTTCCCGTGGAAAATGCCACCGTTACCGTCTCCTACACCGGCGAACCGGGAAATCCTCTGGAAGTACTTACCACCGACAGCTCCGGACAGACTCCCACCATAGAACTGGCCGCGCCTCCCATTGAGCTTTCCCTGAATCCGGACGCCCAGGAGCAGCCTTACTCAGAATATAATATATCCGTCACCGCCGACGGATATGAGCCGGTTTATGTATCCGGCTCCGAAATTCTGGCAGATGAGCTGTCCCTGCAGGTAATCCGCATGAACCCACTGGCTGCCGCAGACGAGGAGGAAAAGGTGGTTACCATCCCCGCCCATACGCTCTGGGGTGAATACCCGCCGAAAATACCGGAGGACGAAATCAAACCCATGGCGGAAACAGGGGAAATCGTCTTAAGCCGCGTAGTCATACCGGAGTATGTCATCGTCCACGACGGCGCTCCCGGCGACCCAACCGCTCCCAATTACTGGGTTCGCTACCGGGATTATATCAAAAATGTGGCCTCCTGCGAAATATACTCCACCTGGCCCGAAAGCGCCATCTATGCCAATGTGCTGGCCATTCAGTCCTTTACCCTGAACAGGGTATATACGGAATGGTATCGGAACCAGGGCTATGACTTTACCATTACCTCCTCCACTGCCTACGACCAGAAGTGGATATACGGCCGGAACATCTACGAAAACATTGACTATCTGGTGGATACCATCTTTGCCAATTACCTGTCCAGGCCGGGTGTGCGGCAGCCCATATTTACCTCCTACTGCGACGGCAACAGAGTGACCTGTAACGGCTTAAGCCAGTGGGGTTCCAAATATCTGGGAGACCAGGGTTATTCCGCCATCGAGATTATCCGCTACTATTACGGCAATGACATGTATATCAACACTGCGGAAATCATTTCCGGCGTACCCTCCTCCTGGCCCGGCTACGACTTAAATATCGGAGCTTCCGGCGACAAGGTGCGTCAGCTTCAGACCCAGTTGAACCGCATTGCCCGCAACTATCCTGCCATTCCCACCATAGCGGCGGACGGCATCTACGGTCCCAGAACCGCCGAGGCGGTCCGCACCTTCCAGGGTATCTTCAACCTGCCCCGGACGGGAGTGACGGACTATGCCACCTGGTACGAAATTTCGGAAATCTATGTGGGAGTGTCCAGAATTTCGGAACCCGGCTGACTGCCGTAAATCATAAAAGGAACGGCTGTCCGCTTCTCAGACGAAACAGCCGTTCCCGCTTATTGAATTCTCGCGAAGCTTGAATTCTATTGTTTACTCACATGCGGCAGAATCCTGCCGGAGTCTTACACCTTCTTAAATCTCTCCACCTCGTCAGACAGCATCTGGGAAATATTCTTACTGTTTTCCGTCTCCGCCTGAATCTGGTTAATGGCTTCCACCAGGCTGACTGCGTTGTCCGCCACGCTGGTTACTCCCTTTGCGCTCTCGTCAACCGCAAGGGAAATGTCATTGATGCCGGTGTTCATGGCCTGCATGGTCTCTTCAATTTCACCCGCATTGCCGGCAAATTCATTTAAAATATCATGAACGCTCTCCGCATCCTGCTGGTACTGATCCACCACCTCCACAAAGGTGTCGTAGTCCTTCATAACCTTGCTGTCAATAAACTTCAGCATTGCTTCGGCATTGGCTGCCAGCCGCTCCACCGCCTCGGTAACCGTGGCGCTGATGCTCTGGATATTGCTGGCAGTAGAAGCGCTGCTGTCCGCCAGGCCTCTGATTTCATCCGCCACAACCGCAAAACCTCTGCCTGCGTCTCCCGCTCTCGCCGCCTCTATGGATGCGTTCAGGGACAGCAGATTGGTCTGGCTGGAAATCCCCAGAATATCCTGGGTCAGCTCGTTGATCTTCTCCACACTGCGGCTGTCTGCCAGCGCAGCGCTTAATGTCTCCCTGATGCGCTCTACATTCTGCGCCGTCTCTTCCTTGCTCTCCAGCGTGTTCCTGTGCATCTCATCCGCGCGGTTTGTAATATCCCGCACCAGCCTTACGCCATCCTGCACATAATTGTTCATCTGCTGGATCTCTGTCATAACCGAATCACTGCCGGAGACAATCTGTCCCAAAGTTGCGGAAATTTCCTCCATGCTTGCGGCCATCTCCTCCATTGCCGCAGACACGCTGCTGGCGTTTTCATTGGAGGTTCCCACTTCATTATTGATTGTTACGGCGGAATTCTTAAGATTCTCCGACTCCGTCTTCAGCTTGCGCATAATGATCTGCAGCTGCTCAATAAAGTTGTTGACGCCCACCGCCATCTGACCGATCTCATCACCGGTTGTTATAGCGATACGTTCCGTCAGATCGCCCTCGTCGTTTTCAATCTTCCGTACAATGTCGTCCACCTGCTTCCGGGACTTCTTCGCGGGCCCTGCCACCGTCTTCGCCACAATCAGGATTCCTGCAAGGGAACAGGCTACGATAATGCCGCACATCATTATGTCAAAGGTGCGGGTGCCGGAAATTTTCAACGTAGCCCGCTCCATAATATACCGACAGTATGTATCCATCGCATCGGCGAACTCGTCCTCTTTTTCCAGCATGTCATTGATATAGCCGGTCAGCTGTGCCGCCTCCTCGGTGAAGGTGGCCCGATCAAAGGCTTCCACTGCCGCTATTAACCGCTCCGCACAGGCCGTCAGTTCGGAAACCGACAGCAGATAGGTGTTGGCCGCCGTCATCAGGGTCTCGTCTCCTGTGCCTTCCGCAAGATTATGCACTTCCGCGCCGTAGGTCTGTACCTCATCGGTAGCCTTTCTCAGAATAGAGCGATAAAACTCGGAAGCTTCACCCGTCTGCTCATAGTGGAGCAGGGAGGAATACATCTGCATCTTCTGGACGGACGCCTCCAGCTGTCCGCTGGCACGTTCCATCCCCAGACAGTTTTCCCCGATCACTCCATTATAATTTCCGATGGTCCCCAACGCGCCAATATCACATATAACCGTAAACACGATAACGAGCACCATGATCACCAATGTGCTGAAAACCTTTACGCCAATACTGCTTTTTTTCACTTTTTTTGCCATATAACCATCCCCTCTTTTCGCCCGGGTCGCCAAATTTCACTGAATCAAACGGCCCTATGGGATAAATTATACAACTTTTCTGCAAAAAAGGATAGTATTTTTTCAGACGATTTACAATTACTGTGTTAACAGCATCATAATGTCGTTGCTCCGGGCAATAAACCTTGTCATGGCTTCCGGAGACAGGGGCGCGTGCTGTATCTTTGCCAGGTCATAAAGCTGCTCGCAAATCATTGCCACATTTCCGCCGTCTTTATGCTCGATGACATACTGCACCAGCGGGTGATTGGCGTTCAGAATCAGGGTCTCCCCCTCGCCGCCGAAAGCTCCCATATCCATGCCGGGCATGGAGTACATCTTCATCATGTCCTGCATACGCCTGGTTTCCTCGGACATCGTAATCATGGAGGAAATCTTCTTATTCTTCAGCTTATCCACCTTAATGGTAATTTTGTCGTTTTTCAGAGCCTTCTTCATAATCTCCGAAACAGCCTTTGCCTGCTCCTCAAACTGCTCCTGGGCCTTCTTTGAAGTCTTGCTCTTCAGGGCGTCCGTCACATCGGCGTCGATTCTCTGGAACTTCACGCCTTCGTTTTTGGACTCCAGCTGGGAGATGAACGGCTGGTCGATATTATGGGTCAGAATGACCGCATCCATCTTCGCCGCCTTGAACATGTTAATATACTGGCTCTGCTGCTGCTCGTCGGTGACGTAGTAGATAATTTTTTCTTTCTTCGCTTCCTCTTCCTCGGCAGTTTCCCCGGCGTCAGCCTCCGCAGCCTTTCCGTCGCTGACAATTTCCGCTTCCACCTTCTCGCCGTTCTCATCCACGGCGCTTCCGCCATTGACTACTTCCGCTTCCACCTTCTCGCCGTTCTCATCCACGGCGCTTTCCGTCTTATCGGCATCCTCCGTGTCCAGGGGCTTCGTCTCCAGGCACTCAGGCAGGGTCAGATATTTCCCGTCCAGATTCTTAAACAGGATATAATCGTTCATCTTCTCGCAGAACTTGTCATCCTTCAGGCATCCGAACTTGATGAAGGGACTGATATCATCCCAGTATTTGTCATATTCCTCTTTCTCTGTTTTACACATACCGGACAGCTTGTCCGCCACCTTTTTGGAGATATACTCGGAAATCTTCTTTACAAAGCCGTCGTTCTGCAGTGCGCTTCTGGATACGTTCAGCGGCAGATCGGGGCAGTCGATAACGCCCTTTAACAACAGCAGGAATTCCGGAATAACCTCCTTGATGTTGTCCGCAATGAACACCTGGTTGTTGTACAGCTTAATGGTTCCCTCTATGGACTCATATTCCATGTTAATCTTGGGGAAGTACAGGATACCCTTCAGATTAAAGGGATAGTCCATGTTCAGGTGAATCCAGAACAGAGGCTCCTTATAATCCTGAAATACCTTGCGGTAAAACTCAAGGTATTCCTCCCTGGTGCAGTCGTTGGGGTGCTTTGTCCACAGGGGCGCCGTCTCGTTTAAAAGCTCGGGACGTTTGCTGATTTTCAGCTTTTCCTCCCCCTCTGCGGCGCCGTCCTCCTTTACCTCGGGATGAATCTCCTCCAGGATAACATCCCCTTCCTGAAGCTCCTCCGCTTTGATAATCTGCGTTTCCTTGGTATCCGCCTTGGAAAGGTAAATCTCAGTGGGCATGAAGGAGCAGTATTTTTTGATTACTTCCCTGGCCTTATATTCGTTGCAGAATTCCAGGCAGTCCTCATTCAGGAACAGCGTGATTGTAGTGCCTACCTCCGCCTTGTCCCCGTCTTCCATGGAAAACTCCGTGCCGCCGTCGCATTCCCAGTGTACGGCCTTTGCACCTTCCTTGTAGGACAGAGTGTCGATATGCACCTCGTCCGCCACCATAAACGCGGAATAGAAGCCTAAGCCGAAGTGGCCGATGATCTGATCCGCGCTGCTCTTGTCCTTGTATTTCTCGATGAAATCCGTAGCCCCCGAAAAGGCGATCTGATTGATATACTCCTCCACCTCGTCCGCCGTCATTCCCAGACCGTTGTCCGTAAAGGTCAGAGTCTTCTTTTCGGCGTCCGCCACAACATCAATTCTTGCCCTGTAATTGTCAGGCAGGGCATACTCTCCCAGCATATCCAGCTTTTTCAGCTTCGTTACGGCGTCGCAGCCGTTGGAAATCAGCTCCCTGTAAAAAATATCATGGTCGGAATACAACCACTTTTTGATAATCGGAAAAATGTTTTCACTGTTGATTGATAAGCTGCCGCTTTTCGTAGCCATTGTACCACATTCCTTTCTGTTTCTTTTTTGTGCGCCGCCGGGGCGGCATCTTTTTTGTGACAGAGGTCTGTCACCCTCTGAAGGATAGTGTAAATCCCTCCCTTTCAAAAGTCAACAAAAAATTAGCACTCATTCGGTATGAGTGCTAACAATTTTCATTAAATCCTTGTAAATCAAAGGCTTCCGGATTTCTAAAATTTTTCTAAAACGCCTTTGCCTGCTCAAACATCCCCGGGAAAATACTTTGCGTAGACCTCAAAAAAATCCGTGGTCTTTACCTCTTCATCATGAAGCAGTGCAATCTCCTCCCAAAGCTCCGTATTCAGCTGGCGTACCAGCGTATCCGCAAATGCGTCATATTCCTCTCCGAACACCTCTCTGCGGCGCTCCTCCACAATCTCCAGCTTGCTCCGTTCCGTCTGCTCCCGGTCAAAGGTGTTGGTGCATCTGATTATATGGTAACCGCTTTCCGTCTCAATGACCTGGCTGATTTCCCCTGTTTCCAGAGAAAACGCAGTTTCTTCAAACACCGTGTCCATCACGCCCTTGCCGAAGGAATAGGTAATGGTGGTGTCATCACTGTACCGGGAAGCCAAATCCAGAAAATCCTGGCCGCCGGATACCGCCATTTCCCTGATTTCACAGGCCTTTTCATAGACGGATTCCTTCACATCCTCCGTGTAGGCCACTCTGGTTCCGCTGCCGTCGGTCATCCAGGTGCGCAGCAGGATATGCTGTACCGTAATGGTGCGGGCTTCGTCGTCGCTGATTTCCGGATTGATGTCCTGAATAATATACTTGTATACCTTATTAGCCAGAGCATACTCCTCATAAAGCCGGCGGATAGTCTCCAACTCCACTCCCATCAGCCGGATCTCCGTCTCATTCAGAGAATTAAAATACTCCGCCGCCGCCTGCTCCGCCAGTCTGATTTCCCCGCTGTCCAACTCCACCTTCTCCCGCTCAGCCAACAGGCACATGGTCTTAATCTGGGCGATTCTGGCCAGCACGGTATCCTTTACATTCTCCTCCAGCGTCACATCATCCTTTGCCACGTTCCAGATTTCCGGGCCGTACACACTCTCGTAGCGGTTCTGCATTGTCGTCAGATATACCATGATTTCCGACCGGGTGCAGCTCATGTCCGCAATGCGGAACACCTCATCCTTATCAAAGCCGCTGGTAAATACCACCCTGGCGCCTTCCACGTCGCAGGCCGTCAGCCCCGTGACTCCCAGTCCAAGACACAGCAGCAGGATGCAGCACCTTTTTCCCAACCGGGCTGCCGCACCAGCCTGTCCGTATACTCTGTTTTCCGTCTCACGCCTCATGCCGCCGTCCTACTCAATCACATGAATCCAGCCCTCAGGCGCTTCAATCCTTCCCATCTGAATGCCGGTCAGGGTGTCATACAGCTTTCTGGTAACAGGCCCCATATCCTCCATGCCGCTGGGCAGGCAGATTTCCGTTCCGTGATCCACGATCTTTCCCACAGGGGAAATAACCGCAGCCGTGCCGCAGAGCCCGCATTCTGCAAAGTCCTTGACCTCCTCCAGGAATACCTCCCGCTCCTCCACTTCCAGTCCAAGGTACTCCTTCGCCACATGGACAAGGGAACGGCGGGTAATGGAAGGCAGGATGCTGTCGGACTTAGGAGTCACCACCTTGCCGTCCTTCGTGACAAACAGGAAGTTGGCTCCTCCCGTCTCCTCCACCTTAGTGCGGGTTCCGGGATCCAGATACATATTCTCGTCATACCCCTCCTCATGGGCCGTCACGATTGCATGAAGGCTCATTGCATAATTCAGCCCCGCCTTGATGTTGCCGGTTCCGTGAGGCGCCGCACGGTCAAAATCACTGACCCGGATAGTCAACGGCTTGACGCCTCCCTTGAAATAAGGGCCCACGGGAGTACAGAAAATTCTGAACTGATACTCTGACGCCGGTTTCACACCGATAACAGGGTTTGTGCCGAACATATAGGGCCGCAGATACAGCGTGGCTCCGCTGCCGTAAGGAGGTACAAAAGCCGCGTTTGCCGCAACCACCTTTGTAACGGCCTCCATGAAACGCTCCTTGGGGAAAACAGGCATCTCCAGCCTCTTCGCAGACGCCTCCATACGCTCTGCATTCAGGTCGGGACGAAAGGTAACGATGTGCCCGTCGTCCGTGGTGTATGCCTTCAATCCTTCAAATACGGTCTGAGCGTACTGCAGCACTCCCGCGCATTCGTTCAGTACAATGTCGGCGTCCTCCGTGATGACTCCCTCATCCCATGCGCCGTCCTTATAATCGGAAACATACCTGAAATCCGTCTGAATGTATCCGAACCCAAGGTTACTCCAGTCAATGTCTTTCTTTTCCATAGCCAAACGCCTTCTTTCATGTTTATTGGTAATCATTATTATACTTTTATCACCAAAAGTCAATACACTTTTCCCTGCTGAATCGCCAAAGCGGTAACAGTCCGCTTCATGAACAGCCGACAGACCTCAATGTTTCACTCTCTCATATCTCAGAAAGGTGTACGCAATATCGAAATAGGTCTGTTCGTCGCTGTCCGCAGTGATTTCCCACTCCGGATCCTTATCCAGATCGGGGAACCGGGCGTCCGCCTCATATTCCCTGTCAATCTTTGTAATATGGGCCACGTCGCAATAGGGCAGCAGCTGACGGTATACACTCTCCCCGCCGATAATATAAATCTCCTCCGTCCGATAATCCTGCAGCTTCTCCAGAAGCTCCTCCACGGAATGCACCACCACGGCGTCCTTTACGGTGAAATTTTTATCTCGGGAAAGAATAATATTGGTTCTGTTTTTCAGGGGCAGGCCCTGAGGAAAGGTCTGCAGGGTTTTCCGCCCCAGCACCACTACCTTCCCCGTGGTTTCCTCCCGGAAATGCTTATGATCGTTGGGTATGCGGACCAGAAGCTCCCCCTTGTTTCCGATTGCCCAGTTATTATCCACAGCTGCAATGATATTCATGTATATACCTCCATGCCCGCCTCCGGCGGCCCAAACAGTCAATAAGAAGAGTCTCCGTCGGGCGCATTGCCCGCGGGAATCAAATTGCCGAAGGGGTTAAATGGCGATAGGGATGTCCTTTATCTGCTCCCCCGTCTCGTAGCCCTCCAGCTTTACGTCATCCCTTGTAAACCGATAGAAGTCATGTACCTCCGGGTTCAGCCGGAACCTTGGCGCAGGCTTCGGCTCTCTGGCAATCAACTCCTTAATAATGGGCACATGGCGGTCATAGATATGGGCGTCCGCAATCACATGCACCAGCTCCCCTACCTGCATGTCACAGACCTGAGCCAGCATATGCACCAGCACCGCATACTGCACCACATTCCAGTTGTTGGCCGCCAGCACATCCTGAGAACGCTGGTTCAAAACGGCATTCAGTGTCAGCCGTTCTTCCCCCTGCTTCTGGGTCACATTAAAGGTCATACTGTAGGCGCAGGGGTACAGGTTCATCTCGTGGAGATCCTGATGTACATATATATTTGTCATAATGCGGCGGCTGAAGGGATTATTTTTCAGGTCATACAGAACCCGATCCACCTGATCCATCATGCCTTCTTTATATTGATGCTTCACCCCCAGCTGATAACCGTAGGCCTTGCCGATGGATCCGCCCTCATCCGCCCACTCGTCCCAGATATGACTGTGAAGGTCCTTTATATTGTTGGACTTCTGCTGCCATATCCAAAGGATTTCATCTGTGGCGGACTTTAACGCCGTCCTGCGGAGGGTCATAATGGGAAACTCCTTCGACAGATCATAGCGGTTCACCACACCGAATTTTTTAATTGTATAGGCGGGGGTTCCGTCCGGCCAGTGGGGCCGCACCTTCTCCCCCTCCGTACTGGTGCCGTTCTCCAGGATATCCCTGCACATATCTATAAAAACCTTGTCTGCGTAACTCATCCGCCTGCCTCCTACTGATATCTGTCGCACAGCGAATTGATCTGGTCTGCAAATCTGGCCGCCTCTTTGTTGGGCATACCGTCTTTCTTCTGCACCAGGGCCAGAAGTCTCTGCGCCGCCGCCAGCAGCCTTGCATAAACCCCTGCCGCCACAACGGATCTTCCCTTCTTTTTGACGGGCACCGGCGCCGCTTCGTACTCCAGCTTGCCGGACGCCAGATTGAACACCGTTCCGCTGTATGGCGCGTAGGCCCTCTGGCCGTATTCTATCTTCAGACACTCTGCAAAGGAGGTACACACGGTATCCTCTCCGTGCACTACAAAGACCTTTTTCGGTTTCTCCTCAAAGCCGGAGATCCACTCAAGCAGCCCGTCCTTGTCCGCATGGCCGCTCATGCCGATCAACTGCCTGATCTGCGCCCGCACCTGTATGGTCTCACCGAAAAGCCTTACCTCTCTCGCACCCTCCACAATGCTTCTGCCCAGGGTTCCTATGGCCTGATATCCCACAAAAAGTATGGTACACTCCGGCCGCCAAAGGTTATGCTTCAAATGGTGCCTGATACGTCCCGCCTCGCACATGCCGGAGGCGGATATGATGACCTTGGGTGTATCGATAAAATTGATCTCCCTGGACTCCTCGCCGGTAATGGCAAGCTTCAGGCCCGCAAAGGAAATAGGGTTAATCCCTTCCCGCACCAGCTCCATGGCCTCCTCGTTAAAGCAGTCCCAGCGATTCTCTTCAAAGATGCCTGTGGCCTCCACTGCCAGAGGACTGTCCACATATACGGGAAACCGCTCATGTCCCTTTACCAGTCTGTCTACTTTGATTTTCCGCAGGAAATACAGAATCTCCTGGGTACGCCCCACGGCAAAGGAGGGAATCACCACATTCCCGCCCCGGTCAAAGGTCTCCTTCAGAATCGCCGCCAACTCCGTCACAAAATCCGGCTGCTCCGTGCTGTGAAGCCTGTTTCCGTAGGTGGACTCCATCACCACATAGTCCGCCTCCTTTGTCAGGGTCGGATCTTTAAGCAGCGGCAGATTCTTGTTCCCGATGTCCCCGGAAAATACCAGCTTCTTTGTCACACCGTCCTCCGTCAGCCACACCTCAATGCTGGCGGAGCCTAAGAGATGCCCGATATCGGTAAAGCGGATCTTTACTTCGTCGCAGACTTGCACCTCTCTGCCGTAATGACAAGGCACAAGCCTCTTGATGACGCCCTCCGCGTCCTCCATGGTATAAAGAGGCTCAGACGCTTGGAACTCCCCGCCTCTCCTGGCTTTCCGGTTCTTCCATTCCGCCTCCATCATCTGGATGTGGGCGCAGTCACGGAGCATGATACTGCAAAGATCCGCCGTCGCATCCGTGGCAAACACCTGTCCCCTGAAGCCTCCCGCATACAGCAGAGGCAGCAGCCCCGAATGGTCTATATGGGCATGGGTCAGAAATACATAGTCTATCATGGACGGACTCACCGGCAGCGGCTCATTTTCAAAGGTGTTTACCCCCTGCTCCATCCCGTAATCCACCAGGATATGCTTTTTCCCCACCTCAATGTAATGGCAGCTTCCCGTCACCTCATGGTCCGCACCCAAAAATACAAGCTTCATACCTCTCCTCCTTCTCCTGTGCCTCTCCCTGCGTCCGCTTTTCGACTCCGGTCGATCCAGTCGAAAAACCGCTTATGTATAATTATATTTTATCTTTATACGGGGAGAAGCGCAAGCAATTTGTTTTGAAAAAAAGCATTGACATTTTTAAATCCCCATGGTATCATCTCAAAGTAATGATTTTGCATAAATGATTTTGCATAAATGATTTTGCATATCATTTTCGATTTACATTTTTTTGCGATAGTAGTACAGTTGGTAGTACGCCACCTTGCCAAGGTGGAGGTCGCGGGTTCGAGTCCCGTCTATCGCTTTCCCTGCTTTGTTCCCCTAGTTAGCTAGGGGATTCTTTTTGTTTACGGTTACAGCTTATAATCAAGCGCATTCTTCATGTACTCCATTACTTTTTGATAGTTCTTACCATACGATAAGATATAACTGTTTTCGGTTGTCCCGATTTCAGCATGACCCATGAGGTCTGATACCACTCTGGTGGGAACGCCGGAAAAATGAAGCTTTGTAGCAAAGGTCTTCCGTATCATGTGGCTATGGAAATAAGGAATATCACACAGTTCACAAAGCTTCCGAAGGGTAGTAGCAAGGGACTGGACAAGGATAACGTCATCACCGTCAGAAGCAAGGAAGGGGCTTTCTATCTTATGCACTTCATGCCATTCCTTTATTAATTCATAAAACTGCTTCACTTCAGGAAGAATCGGTATCTCCCGGACGCTGTAAACTGTCTTACAGCTGTCAACAACACGGTAGACCATACAGCCTATCTTACTGCCGTCCTCAAGGCGTTCATAGTACTTTGATTCAGTCTTGTAGATTTTGATAACACCCTTTTCAAAATCAAAGTCGTTGAAGGTAAGGCTTGCCAGTTCTCCGATACGCAGGCCAAGGTAGAAATTCATGCAGAGGGCAAGGCAGCCGCATTGTTTCTGGGCATAAATTTTATGCTTTACAACATGTTCAATCAGCTTCTCCACCTGGATTGCAGGGACAGCGGATTCCTGCTTCCTGGATGTGTTCAGCTTATCCATGGGGATATAACGTTTGATTTTCTCCCAATCATACAGGCAGACACCGCCTTTATTTATATCACGGAAATAGATAAGGGTACTGCGGATTATCTGAAGAATACGCTGAAGCTCCTTCAGGGTTATGCGGGCATCTGAAAGAATAATAGGGGTGAGGAAGTCAATTATATCCTTCTCTGTTATTTTTGATATACACTTTTCAGAAATGGGGTGGCCGTCATAATACCTGTTATAGGTCACTTCTATCCTGTCAAGTGAACCGGGCTTCACACAGGTCATTTTCATCTTGAACCATGCCCGGTATGCGTCATGAAACTTTATCTCCTCCTGATTTATTATCTCTATTATGTTTTTTTCGTAACCTATGGATAACCATTCTGCTTCTGTCATGTTTCTTTCTCCTCTTCTTATCTTCTATATCAGGGATTTCAATAAAGGGCATAGGGGGCTTCTGGGGAATCTCAAAGCTGTCAAAGTACTTTGTCCAATGGGGTATCCAAGTCCATATCTGGGAACGCAGACCGAACAGGGAAAGCCAGAAGGACTCAAATTCCAGTGAATCTGCTATGCGGGCTTCAGACTGGCCGTCGGGGTTGACAATTACAATGCCGCGCTTTATCTTACGGGCTATGGAGAGGACGCCAAAATGATTTACCACAAGGTACATGTAATCGGTCAGGTTACGAAGTTTCACGTCCACGTCAAAGGTCTGAGAAAACAGATAGACCGTCACGCGGTTATGACGCTGAAGCTTGAACCAATCCCGGACATGGGGCTTGAAGTCCTTATACTGACGGTTATCCCATATCATGCCGACTTCATCAATGAAAACGACGGATTCTTCCGGGAAGTTGAAAAGGCCTACCTTTGTCACATCAAAGGCACGGCATCCGGGAATATACACAGTGCTATAAACCTGTTTCCCTTTTTTCAAAGCTTGTCGGGCAAGCTTTGTGATGAGGGTGGTCTTACCGCTGCCTTTTTTGCCAAAGACCATTATCAGCTTATAAGGATTACGGTATTTTGATGTATATTTCAGGAAACACAGGATAAAGAAAGTGATTCCTATTATGAGCCAACCATACCAAGGCATTTACCTTCCCCCTCTCATAATTCTAATTAAAAGCGTTACTATCTCCAAGAATATACACACCAGAAGCATAATGGTGAAGGGTGTGAAAACCTCCGTATATATCGGATAAAAAAGTATATTTACCACCGATTTCAATATTTCAGTCATAATGTGCTTGCGGGGGCTTTACGCCCCCGCTCCTCCTTCCTTTACACGGAATGCCATACGCGGCTAAACATGCCGACAACAGCACCGCAAATAAGTATCAGGAACATTATCAGAATGGCCGGGTTACCAAAGATAAAGTTCACAAGGTTTCCCATTTCTTCAATGAAAAACTTGAACATTTCCGTAGCCATTTTCAAAATGTCGGTGATACTTGCGGCAGTAGAAGCACCGCCAGAAAGCAAAGCAAACATACTAAACACCTCCTTTCCATAGTTTTTTTAACAGGACTGCAACCTTGCTGAAGATTCCTGCACATATGATAAAGCCACCAATGACACCCCATGTGCCTATCTCTTTCCAGAGGGAGACAAAGGTATCAATGAGCCAATCACCGAAGATTGATAAATCACTTATCATGCAACAGCCACCTCCAGAATGTCATAACTATCTGGGTGAAAAATTCAATAGCCATAACCGCGAATATCACGATAACCATTGCACCGTAGTACGGGCCGATTGTGTCAAACAGGTCAAAACCGATTAATGTGTTGATGTACTCAAGCATTATTTCTTCCTCCTCATAACAAAGAATATGACTGCACAGATACACACAGGTATCAGGATAGAACCAAGGTGCTTCTCATTATTTTCCGAAAGTACGGGAAAGCCGGACACCATGTTTGTATATATCAGCTGACCGTTGGTGTAGGGAATGCGGTAGGTATCCGTTATTTCCGAAACATCATATTTATAGTTCCAATAGGTCTGATAGCCGCTTGTGTAGGAGTAACGATAGTAATGGCACAACTGTGCGCCGGGGCTGAATTCAAGGCAATTTCCATTCACTTTTGCGCGTGAGTCAATAAGCAGATAGCCTTCATTTGCATCATTCGCGTTAAGGCGATAAGCGACATATTTATAATGCGCGGGAGAGCCGTCAACCACACGGGAAAACACATCCACGATAGCAGAGGACAAATAGGCATCCGCAATAGACAGGTTAGCGGCGCGGGTTTCTGCAAGCGATTCCTCTACAAGGGTATCTACAAGGGACTCTACCTCCGAATACGGGACGGACGGTTCAATCAGTTCAAGGTCATTCCCGGATACGGAAAAATCATCCTCTGATTCAGGTTCAGGGTTCAGAACCTCTTCCAAGGTTGTATCTGCATTGATAAGGACATTGCCGTTTTCGTCCGTGGCATAGTCCGGGAGGGTGAATTCAATTTCAGGTTCGTCCTCTTCGGGATACCACGGGGAGTTTTCGTCCTCTACATCAAAGAGGGATACTGCAGAAGCAGTCAGGCCATAGTACCAAAAGCCTACAAACAGCAGTACAATGAGGATAAGTATATAATCTCTTAATCTTTCCATGTCGTCTCCTTTTCTTGAAAGTGTAGTTGCAATTATCGAAGCTTGCCCATAAGGAATATAAGGATAATGCCACAAATAAAAATTCCAATGAGCATGTAGCCATAAGTCACATTCCCATAAAAGGGAAGTTCAAATATCATCTTTACAAATTTTCCAAAAAACTCTATACATCCGCTGATAAACTCAAGCATTCCTTTAACCCCACTTATTTATGATTGCAATTAGCATAGCTATTGCTATAACTGCCAGTATGGGAACTGTAATAAACGGTGGCATCATACCAAGCGTTTTTACGACTACTGAATAAATTTTCGGGACTAACAACAATAGCTGAATAAGGTTTTTAATTGAGGTAACAACAAAATCGATAACCGTAGAAATAATGTCACCTATTTTGGAGAAAAACTCTAGCATTACTTGTCACCTCCACCACCTTTAAATTTCCAAAGTCCAAGAATGATACCGGCTATAACAAGGCAGACACCTATTGTATATATCATGGAAAAATCGCCCATTGCTAAAATAAGTTGTGTCAGTATCGTACTTAAAAGGCTGATAGCAGACAGCAGGCCACCGCCAAAATTAAAGCTTGATGTTATATCAAAATCCGATAAGCTTGAATCAGCAGACGCAAACAGGGAATCGGATACCTCATTGTAATCACTGATTGCACCGCCAAGAGCATCATTATCGGAATCCATCTTATCCGAACCCTCAAACTTGGTGAGGGCTTCTGTCTGCTTCTTTGATTCTTCAGTTTGAGTCTTCAGTTCTTCAGTCTGCTTCTTTGACTCTTCAGTCTGGGTTTTCAGTTCATCCACTATCTGGGACATTTTAGCAGTATCTATGTAATACCAGAGGGACATTGGAAATCCGCTGACCTCATAATCAAAACCGTATTGCACCCAACGCGGCACAGTACCTTGTACATCTGCGCGAATACGAATCTCATAACCGATTTCAAAGCTGAAAGAGTTATCCTGATAAACAGGGAAGGAAAACTGCGAACTATTATCCGTAAGCTCATAGCGGATACCCTGTGCCAACAAATAGGGTATGATATCAACTTGGTAATGCCAACTTGTTATGTCACTGCCATCAGAAGGGACATGGAGTCCGCCATTGACTATCTTAGCGTATATACCTTTTGGAAATGATACAACGCAATAACCGTCATAGGGAGCGGACGGGGCTTCATACAGGTATTTCACTATGAATGAATTTTCATCAAAGTGCGCATGGTACAGGGAGTTAGTTGTATCCACGGATTCCATTGTTTTTTTGGATGAATAAATGCTGAAATCGTGGACAGGCTCTTCCCATTCAACATAATAGTTATTCTCAACCTGATACTGCGAAGAGTCCCAGATTACTACATAGCCGCCATCATCCTGGTCAACTTCATAACGGTCAATACCTATTTCCTCAAAACCGTCTGGGACAGGAGCAGGAGTCGGAGAAGGTTCACTGTTCAAATGATATTCAGGCAGGGAATTGTACAAAAAGCCGTCAAACTTCAGGGACGTAGTATAAAGCGGAGATGTATACTCCGGGAAAATGTTACTCACAAGGGAGTTTAGCGGCTGTTCAGCATAAATACTGCCGTCAGGTCTATAAAGGCATACAGTCTTAATGTATTCGGATACTATGTAGTATCCTGTACGGCCGGGGATATACTTAAGGTCTGATACATCAAGCAGAAGCTTGAGGTCTGAATCCTGTTGGATGACAACGGGGTTTTCTACATCATCTGCTAATGTCCAGACAGTCCCTTCCATGTCTGTTATGGTACGGGCAGGAGCGGCAAGGGAAAGTGTCATGTCAAAGGATGATACACTTCCAAGTACATTTACATAACGCATAGAGTAGCCGGACGGAGTGAAAGTTATAGTCCCGGATACAGTGCCCAGAAACTTCAGGGAAAGGGTTGTTATATTGGAAATATCCTCTATGGTGATTGTGCCGCCGTTTTCAGCGTCGAGAGGATATGTATTGCCAAGGTTATCTACAAGGTAGGGCTTTAAGCCGGAAAGCAGGGATGAAGCGTTATTTTGGTACTGGTTTTCATTCGGATAGTTTGCACGGGCGGCTGTCATGGTGAGCGTATATGCAAAGGAAGGATATGTTATGACAAGCTGCTTATCGGTGTCAAGGGTATCAGGAAGCTGATAAGTGGACAGTGCGGCATTATATACGCTTGTGTCCAAGTCAAAATTCAAGGTACGGGTTGCAGCAGCTGAACCTGTATCTTTACGGTAAAGACGCTGTGATGATACAGTGGGGATGCTCCAGGTAGACGTATCCGACGCGGCTTTACTTGTAATGGAAAAAGACGGGCAGACTATTATAAGTGATACTGCCAAAAGGGTATATGTGATGAATTTTGATATGCACTTTTCATGTCTGCCTGCCTTCTTCATGCTTTGTTCTCCTTACTTTTTTTACTTAGCCACGGCTGTTTTTGTACGTTCAACGTAGAAATCGTTGATGTAGGCGCGGCCATTCGATACATTGTAATTCAGGGTGACAGGTTTTCCAATGTCACCGGGTTCAAGGTACGAATACATTTCCGAAGGAAGGAATACGTCTTCTGCGGACATACCGAAAGAACCACGGGAGTTGTCATTTGAATCGCATACCGTGCCGACAACAGCAACACAGCAGGGCTTATTTGACTTACTGGTGAAACGTCTGTAACCTAACAATGTTTTCTCTTTACTCATTCTCTTTTCTCTCCTTTACGTTTGTTTGTTTGATTGTTAGTCTGTTTACGGTTACGTTTATGATAATGGATTCTTCATCCAGTTATCCGAAAGAGGGGGGAATCTTGTCGGGATTCCCCGGAAATGTGGTTGACAGTTATCGCTTGGGTATGGGATAATGTCTTTGTGGTCTGGCGGCCAGTGTCAGCGACTGTCTACTTATACGTTGATGTCAACAAGCATTTACAGTTCCGTTTGATAACTTTCTTTGCCGCCAGTTTGCCGGAAGAAGTACCTTGCTTGTTCGCAAGGGTTAAGACTATTGCCGGCTGTCAGCACAAAATACAACCACTGTCGCACATGCTTGGATTGTTGTCTTGAGCTGATATAAGTATAATAAAGCATCTTACACAAGAATACAATATACATCTTACACAAGATTTAAAAATAAAATTATACATCTTGCACAAGAATAAAGGGGGAAATATGGAAAAAAAATTTAACTCAATAAAATATAAAAACGACTATAATAGAGAACATTACGCGCGGTTAAGCATACAAGTTCCTTTAGAAGACCGTCCAACAATAGATCACTACTGGAAAAGTAAAGGTTATAAATCATTCAACGCTTATGTAAATGATTTAATAAGACGCGACATGAACAATGACGATAAATCAAATGTAAATATAGAAAATATAGATAATGAGGGTGGAACAATACACATAGGATAATCGGCCGTTGGCCGCGCTCAAGCCGCTTTGCGTCTCTCACGAAATTCCCTCCGGTAGGCTCAGGGACAGCGTGTGCCTGCACAGCGCATAGACATGCGCTACATGTGCAACCGTGGCACGTCCCTAAGTACCCTGCTTGTTGGGTGATTCCGGCACGGGAAGTATCTTGGCTAAAGCGGCAGGATAAGGTCAGGGAATATTAAGGGATAATTTGTGTTTAATCCGCAAGTGCAGTTTGAAGCGCTCATCCCGCTACCGCTATTTTCCGCCAACAGAACGGCGGAAAATGGATTCGTTACCCAGTTGCTGTCTAAAGCCGTCTTAGTTCAGGTCAAGGACAAAAGCACCATTAAGAAAAAAAGGGGTTCAGGCGTGCGGCAGTCTTCAACTAAAGGGTAGTTTATCTGATACCTTTTGGCGTAAAAAAAGAGGAGCGCGGAAAATCGCTCCCCAAAAGATAGTTCCATTTAATACACCTCCTCAATAATTGTGAACCATTTCATACATATTTTGAAAGCTATGCTCTGAAACACGCCTTATCTTGGAGTCGGAATCATCAAAGTGATAGTGCAATTGGCGATAATGATAGCCTTTTGGGGATGTCCAATAAAAGGCGTCCGCATAATCATCAGTAACGTTAAAGCAGGGACTACATACCTCTATTTTTGATTTTCTCATATTTGATTCCTCCTCCCCGTCTAGCCGGTAGGACAGCTTTTTGAATGTACACTTACAATTACTTGCATACCTGCATAAGTTCCATACAATCTACACACATTATACGCACGACTTTTGTTGCGCGAACGGACATACCACAGCGGGGACACTGGTACTTGCGGGTTGATGAGGGCTTACGCCCTGTATCATCATCTGCACCGTTTAAGCTGCCGGAATTGCCACCTATGGAGATACGGCAGGATTCATTGCGATTGATGAGTACGTCCGTCCAATCTTTCTCAAGCACATAGTCTATAAGGGATTCAGAAGGGCTTGTAACGCTCCATCCAATATGAGAATCATATTCGATAATAAGGCCAACAGATTCCGCTTTGTCCTTAAATTTCTTGTTGTGGTAAGTGCCGCCGCGGCTAGTATCCTGTATATCGTGCATAAGGTTATAAAGATGTACCATTTCATGCAACATTGTTGATACGACGTTTTCAATCGGACGATTGAGCGTACCTGCACCGATATTTAATTCATACTGCATGCCACCATGAGCGTTACCCCAGACTTTGCCAACGGTAATATGTCCATATGCGCGGGGGGTACTCTGGATAGTGATAATCGGGGTTTCCAGTTCGCCGGAAAATTTATCTTCATTCAGCTGCCGGAATATCTTTTCCAGATAGCCGCAAACACGACTGTTTTTCAAAAGTTCTTTCATGTCAACTCCTCCTCTTTCTGGGTGCGGCGGCAAAGAGCATATGAAACATATCTATACTTTTGCCACGAATCACATAGTCGTCATTCTGACAATAAGTAGGTTCGGTATAACCCGCTTTTTCCAAAAGCTCTTCAGACAAGTAAATATTTTCAATCCGTACAAAGCAAAATCTGGGTGTAAAAATATAATCGCCAACTTTCATTTCTTTCCTTCTTTCTGCCCTCGTAACCTCCGGGGCGGGCTATGTATTAAGCAGTTGCTACAACATCAGAAACTAAAACCGACATATACCGTTCGAAAGCATTATCAACTTGACTTGTTGTAAAATCATCAGATAAAAGCAATCTGTACTTTGCATTCCGCAAGTTTCGCGGAATAATCAAAAGAGCTAATTTTTCATTCGCTGTCATTTCATGTATGGTATCAATACCATAGCCCATGAGATAAAGTTCCTTTTCAACCACCAGCTGCACTTTCATCAATTCAATTTCCTTCTTTTCCATTTCCTTTTCCCTCTTTTCTTATTTGATTCATTAGATTGTCTGTGCACTTTCAACCTATATATATCTTAGCACATCTTACACAAGATTAAAATGTGCATCTTGCGCAAGATTCACCAAAAAAGTGTACATCATACACAAGATTATTGAAAATGCACTTTCAATAGATTAAACATCTTACACAAGAACACATTTTGAAAAGTACACTTTTTTGTATATATTGACGTATCTTTGAGGATTCGCACGGCGGCCGCCGCCCAAAGAACGGGCGGCGGCAAAGGGCAAAGGGATAGCTTGTGTTGCTCCGCGCATATGAAGAAAAGGATTAATGATTCTATCGTAACCTTTTGTCGGAAATATTCACTGACGCAAAATCGCGTCAGTTCATGGCGATTCCCTCTCAAGGTCTCTCCGCTTCGCTCCGTTCCTACTCTTGCTACGAAGTCTTTTTGGAAAGTTTTATTTACAGGCCAATAATCTTATGTTATGATTCTTGTTCAAAGGGAACATCTTTTGCTTGTACGTCTGTCAAGAAAAACCAAGTATCATCCAAATATATTTCTGTTGGATATGTCATGGTTTTGCCATCTACCATTACACAAACGTTATTTATACGGCGCAGGAATGCTTTCCATGTTTCGGGTTCTTCTTCCTGTACATGGCGATACTGATAACGAAGGTCTATGTTTGTACAAAAGAATACTTTTGTAAAACAAGCGGTCTTATTGAGATACCTGGCAGGAAATTCCACCGGGTAGCCGTCCAGATATTTGAGCATATCCGATATTTGCAGGGAGGAGCGGAATTCCTCAAAAAGAATTATTTCTTGTCCTCTATATGAATCAAAAGGATGTGTGTAATCTGTGACACGATACACATTACTATATCCATATTTTTCCATGACAGAGCGGGTTTTACCTGAACCTGTCAGACCCCAGATGTATGTTACTTCTATATCACGCCATGTATCGGAATATACTGATTCACGGTAGCTTTGTCTTGCTCTTTCAATTTTATCGAGATGTAGCATGTACTTTGGATTCGTTTCCATAATCTCAACGTTTGTATATCCGTCCTTTATCATCTCATAAAGTTCAGCTATATCAGTTCTTTGGCCTTGACGTTCCTGGGGAAGTTCCCCAAATTCTTCATTACTGGAATCATAGTGTATCCCTGTATGGTGTTTACCTTGAGAGTCGATATAATCATACTTACCTGTTTCAAGGTCTTTATTGAACTTTGCACCTTCTTTGAATACATAGTCTCTATTCTGTTGTGATGTTCCATCAGAAGCTTCTATATGGGCTTCAGGAAAGAAATTCTTAACCGTGGTAAAGGCTTTCGGATTTTTGGTTACAAAATACATATGCGTATGAAACGTTTCTTCTTCTCCTATCTCATCACCCATACAGTAATACACCATAGTTGCTATATTTTGAAGTGTATTTATCAATTTTTCATGTGTCCATTCTTTTTCTTTTGGGTTATTAATTGTAAGATTCCATTTACGAGATTGTTTGCGTACTGACATGACATTTTTCCCTCTTTCTGCATACACATACAAAAGTTTAGCTTTTCATGTATGCGGCGAAAAGCCTTGATTTTACAGGGAAAAACAGGTATTGACATACACATACAGAAGTGGGGGGTAATACTAGCCCCCACTTCTCCGCACCTCCGGCGCGGCCTGCCGCCCAGCGAGCTTGGGGCGGCAGGAAAAAACTGCCATTTAACGGGTTCGAGTCCCGTCTATCGCTCTTTATTTTGCCCTTTTTTCAGGGCTTTCTTAGTTTTTATGGATACCCCGGAAGCAGCCGGAGAAAGAAAGAGGATATAGGGCAGGCAAAAAATCTTGTCAATATCCGCATGACGTGATATGATAGAGAATAAAGAGGGGAAAGCCATAAAAGCGGCTCTACCCTTAATGGCAAGTTACAACCTCTTAACGAGGTCGGCCGTTGCTATTGGTAGTAGCAGCGGCCTATTTCTTTCCCTTGAAGATTTTATAAAAATGGAGGGTAAAGCCGCCTTTTGCTCAATGGTTTCCCCATGTCTGTCAGCGTATCATATTTGCATATTTCCTGCAATAAGTTTTTGCCGTTGATTTCCGCCTTTTGTTGTGTTACGGGAAAATTTATGTTAAAATACTGCCATGCAGATTTACATGAAACAGTCTCTGTGGGAGGTATTTACATGATTTGTCCTGAATGCGGAAAAGAAATATCAGAAAGCGCTCTCTTCTGCAGATACTGCGGAATTTCGGTAACGGCGGCCGGAGAACCGGCGGACGCCCCGACAAAATCTTTGCAAAATACGGAAGCTTCGGCCGCCGAAAAATCGACGTCAGGAAAGAAAAGACAGGTTCGGCAGGCTTTTGTGTCCCTGCTGCTGTTCTTTATCTTTGCGGGCGGTCTGGCAGTCAGCGGCCGCTTTATGTACAGCGCCTGGCGGGAATACCACACCCCTTATCGGGAAGACGTCTTCGCCGCTCTGGATGAAGAGCTTGCAAAAAGGGCAGGCAGCGGACATAAGGTTACTGTGCTGGATGAGCTTCTTAAGACTAAGGACCAGGAAATCAGGACTCTTGGAGCCAATCTGGCCCGCTATCACCTCCGGCGGGAAAGGGAAATCCTGAACACTGTAACCGACTCTGTGGAAATTGACTATGATGCTCTGTTTGCAACGGAATTTTTTTCCTCCGCCTACCTGCAATATATAGAGGACCTTCTGAGCGCCTTTCGGCAGGACGCCCTGACGGACAGCTGGCTCTATACTTATTATGACTACTCTGTAAATTACGGTGCAAACGCCCGTATTAATCAGGATTTGTGGTTTTATGCCCATGATGCGGCGGATGAAAAGTTCAGCGGACTCCTTGACCCCGGACGTTTTTGTGCCAGTGTCTATACCGACACTCTGTCCGAACATTTTGCGCTGAACGAACACCTGTATGTCACCGGACTGGATCTGCTGGCTATTCTGGGAATCCCCGGCTATATTCTGGATGACGCGGTATTCGTAAAAGCATACGGCGGCAGCCTCTATCCGGCTGAGATGGAGGTTCCCGGCTGGAGTCAGCAGGATTATAATGATTTCTGGGAATCCGCAGGCAGTCCTTCCGATTCCGCTTATGCATTCTGGACGGACTACGGCCTGTCCGCCCCGGATTTTGATATTGACTGGGACGCTCTGGTAGACGAGCCCGCCTACTACAAAGCCTATGAAACATTTATGGATACCGTGGCCCCCGGCCTGGAACGTTATGATATGGTACAGTATTTTCCGGATGATGATTACTACGGAGGCGTCCGCTATGAACTGTCCGGAACCGAGGCTTCCCTGCGGAAAATTGCCGCCGCCTACATTACGGCCCATCCCGACTTCCTGGAGGAACTGGGCATCAATACGGAAGCCCTGCCCTCCTCTTATGATGACCTGATTGCCGAAGCAGAGCTTCAGCTGGCAGAACTGACGGATACCGCCGACGATCTGACCTTGCAAAAAAACGAAGCCGAATGGCTGCGGGACAGCAAAGCCTTCTTTCTGCAGCAGCGGGAAACTCTGCTTGCCATGGAGACACGGCACAGGGAGCTTGCAATCCGTGCTCTTTGGATTTTCGCTCTGATTATAGTGTTTCTGTTCCTTATGGCAGCCGTCAGCCTGCGCCGATTTATCCGTGCCTTACGGTGAAAGATTCCCGCTGCCGCTGACAATAAAGCCTATATTTTCAGCGGTACCGCCATTTTCCAGCTGTCCGTTATAATCCACCGAAGAAATATGCAGCGTGCTGCCCTCCAGGGTAAAGACGCCGTTCCAGGAATCGGACAGCTCCGGCGTTTCATTAAATACAATGTCCGCCTGCCAGCCGTTCAGGCTTACGCCCGAAACATTCTCCACCGTCATTTCGTACTGGTAAAAGTGCTTTCCCTCCGATTCCCAGCTGTTGACTACCTGAAAAGTAATATTCAAATCCCCCGTGGAAACTGTTGACCCGCCCGGCTGCCCCTGACTATCCCGGGACGGATTCTCCCGGTCGTTTCCCGGCTGACTCTGGGACTGGCCTCCCCGGTCGTTTCCCGGCTGACTCTGGGACTGGCCTCCCTGGCCCATGCCCTGCAGACTCCCCAACAGGCCGCCTCCCCGGGTACTGCCATCGGTCAGCACCCCGTACAGCCATTTTCCCGTACTGCTCAAATCATCCTCCGTAAGCCCGCTGAGCTTACTGCAGGAACTGCTGATAAGAGCCGCCGTCTCATTTTTATTGGACAGGCTCCAGGCCACATAGCTGATTCCGTATCTGTCCATGGTTTCCACCCAGGCCGCCGCCTGCGCTTCGTCAATGCCGCCGTTTCCGCTGGCGTCGCAGATACTGTATTCCGATACAAATATGGGCAGTCCTGCGTCCCGGGCAGCGGTCATGGTCTGCCGGAGGCTTTCCTTGTGAGTGGCTGCATAGAAATGCAGGGTATACATGATATTGTCCCATCCCGTAATCGGGTCTGCCGCCGCCTGATCCACATACTGACACCAGTTGGGCGTTCCCACCAGAATCACCGCATCTTCATCATTCTCCCGGATAACGGGAATAATCTCCTCCGCATACTCCTTCACCCTGCTCCAGCTTGTGCCGCCGTTGGGCTCGTTACAGATCTCATATAGAATGTTATCCCTGTCTGCATACTCCGCGGACATTTCCCCGAAAAATTTCTTTGCTTCTTCCTTATAAGTGTTGGGATCCCCATCCGACAAAATATGCCAGTCGATGATCACATACATATCCGCGCCGGAGGCATACTCCACCCCATTCCTTATCAGCTGCTTCAGCTGTTCCTTATCACCGCCGGAACAATAGCCGCCGGACTCCGCAGTGTACATAGCCAGCCGGACCACATTCACATTCCACTGCTCATGCAGTTCCCTGAAAAGCGCCTCATTTACATAATCGGGGAACCATGCAATACCATGGGTGCTGACTCCCCGAAGCTGTATGGGATTCCCCCGGCTGTCACAGAGATCGGCGCCGATTACCTGCAGCGGCCCGGCTGCCCGGCCCTCTGCCTCCTCCTGACTCCGGCTTTCTTCCTGCTTCAGACTCTCCAGCTCCTTTGCGTGCTCCGATTCCGCTCTTTTCACATCCTCCTGATGCTTCCCCTGCAGGCCCGCTTCCGCCTCATCCGACGCCCCGGACTCCTCCCGGCTCTCCCCGGGACGGGACTCTTTTTCCCCTTTTTCCGTTGATGCCCGCTTCCGTTCCGCTTCTCCCGAGGCATCAGAGATGATTTCTGATGCCCCTGCTGCTTTCAGAATGAAAAAAGTACCAACGGCAGCCAAAACCACCAAAAGGACTCCCCCCGCAATTATGGCAAGCTTCTTCTTTTTCCCCTTCATATTCCTTCCACCCTTTCTTCCGTCTGCTTTTTAAAGCTCCGGAACATCCTTATCAGCACAATTACCGCCGCTGCCGCAAGAATTATCTCCGCCACTGTCTGGGCGTAGGCAAGCCCATACAGCGGAAACAGTCTGTTAAGCAGATACAGTGCCGGTATTTCCAACACAATCTTACGCATCACCGCAAATATCAGAGACTTTCTGCCCATACCGCAGGCCTGGAAAACACCTACTGCCAGGAAATCCGTGGCAAGGAAGGGCGTTGCAAGGCATAATCCCCTCAGGAAGCGGGAGCCGTAGCTTATGATAATCTCATTCTTCATAAACAGGGACACCAGCATTTCAGCGCCCGTATAGTACCCCAGAGCAGCCGCCGAAAGGAATCCAACCGTCAGCTTTGCGGAAAACAGCAGCGTCTTCTTCATGCGCTCATAATTTCCCGCCGCAAAATTATAGCTGATCAGCGGCATAATTCCCTGGGAAAGCCCCATGGCAACATACATGGGAATCATGTTTATTTTCTGCGATATGCCCATAGCCGCCACAGCGTCTGAGGAAAAGGCCGCCGTAAAATTGTTCAATACAGTCATTCCCGTCACATTTAACAGATTCTGTATGGCTGCCGGGATGCCCACGCCGCAGACTCCCAGAACGATTGCCCTTCGGAAGCCGAAATATTTCGGATGAATGCAGACATAAGTGCGGCCCCGCCTGACATACAGCAATACAAAGAAATACAGACAGGCTATACAGTTGGAAATAAAGGTGGCGCACCCCGCGCCTGCCGCCCCCATATTCAGGAACTCCGGCAGGATGAAAAGGGGATCCAGGGCAATATTGAGAAGGCACCCGCTCATGGTGCCGATGCTGGCATGGAACGCTCCGCCCTCCGCCCGGACAAGATACCCCAGCACCACGTTCAGTATGGCGGGCACCGCCCCGCAGGTGACGGTCCAAAACAGATAGCTTCCTGTCTGGGAAGCATTTTCCGGAGCCGTTCCCAGCAGCGCCAGAAGCGGCCCCTTAAAAACGGTACAGCCCAGGGCAAAGAAAATACTGCAGGCCAGCGCGCTGTAAAATCCAAAGGCTGAGCTTCGGTACACGGTCTCATTATCCTTTGTTCCCAGCGCCCGGCTCATCATGCTGGAAGCGCCTACGCCGAACAGGTTATTCACTGCGTTAAAGGCCAGCAGCACCGGCGCCGCCAGGGTCACCGCCGCATTTTGTATGGGATCATTCAGTTTTCCCACAAAGTAAGTATCTGCAAGATTGTACAGCATTGTCACAAGGCAGCCCAGCACCGTGGGTACAGCCAGCTTCATCACCGCCCTTGGAACAGGCATCTCTTCAAACAGTTGCGCTTTACTCTTATCATCCATTTTCATCAAATAATCTCCCAAACGGCATTTACGCCCTTTGGGAGACCCTTTCCGCTTTTACTACTCAATAATAATGTTTGCACAGCTCACATCCAGCGCCAGATCCAGTACCCTTCCCGCCGACAGCGTTACCACCTTGGGCCTTGTGGGATAATCGATATTATTCTCCACTACCTTGGCCGCCTCGCCGGTGCTTAAGGCTACAACGGAATCCACCGGGTACAGAATCACGCTCTTTAAAAACATTTTTATTACATTTACATCCAGGTCTTCGGTCATGGCCATAATCATCTCCACCGCATCCCGGGGCGAAAAGCCTTTTTTATAGGGGCGCTCCGTCACAAGGGCGTCATAGATGTCCGCCACTGCAAGGATTTTCGCATAGGGACTGATTTTGGCGGCAGGAAGCGCCAGAGGATAACCGTTTCCTCCCATCTTCTCATGATGCTGCAGCACACCCATCAGGATTTCCGGCGCAATATCCGGCTTATCCTTCAGCAGATTATAGCCCCTGGCAGGATGGGTCTTCATCACCTCAAATTCCTCATCGGTAAGCCTTGCAGGCTTATTCAGTATCTCATTTGGTATCTCCGACTTTCCCAGATCATGAAGCAGCCCCGAAATGCCAATCTGATGTATATCCTTTTCGGGCATTCCGCTCTGACGGGCAATAATCATGGCAATGGACGCCACGTCAACACAATGCTTGAAGGTATACTCGTCGCTCACCTTCAGCGCGTCAATATTCACCGCCACGGCGTCATTCTCCGTGATGGTCTTCATCAGCTCGCCGGAAATGCTTCTTGCAGCATCCATGAACCCGGCGTCCTTCGGATTGTTGAACATAAACTGCATACCTGTGGCAACCCGGGCCTTCACGCTCTCAGACAGCTGCATCTTTGTCCGGTCCGTTTTTTTCAGTTTTTCAATGGTCTGCAGGGTCTCCGGAGAAATCTCAATATCCCCCGACAGCGGCTCCTCCTCGCCCTCCCTGATATAGACTCCCGTTATCTTTAATTTCCGGAGTCCCTCAATGATATAATCATCCAGGGGAGTCTTCCGCGCCACCAGAACACGCCCTGTCCCGTCAATAATGGACTGGTCAATCACCATGCCGCTTTCCAGCAGCCTTGTACTTATGTATCTTCGCTTTATCAATAGTGGATTTGCCTCCTCTGCGGCAGATTCTTACTCCTCAATCTTATCCGCATACTTAATTCTGTATATCCTCCGAAGGGCGTCATCAATGCGCTCCTCGGAAATCGTGCCGTCCTGAACGGCCTGGAGGACGCCGTTGTATGCCTTTTCAAAATCCTCCGGCATATAAAGCATATCGCAGCCCGCCTTCAATGCCATAATTGCCGCTTCCTCTGAACTATTATAATCGGAGATTGCCGCCATGTCCAGCGAATCGGAAATAATTACTCCCTCAAAACCCATTTCTTCCCGCAGAATGTCCGTAACCACTTTTGCAGAGAAGACACAGGGCTCATTGTTCCCTGTCAGGCCGGGAGCCGCCACGCTGCTGACCATAATCATATCGGCGCCGGCAGCAATTACCGCCTGAAATGCCGGAAACTCCTCGCTCCTGAACTGCTCCTCCGTCCTCTCCGTGCCCGCCAGACCCGCCTCCGGGTTTTCCGCAGTACTGCCCACTCCCGGGAAATACTTTACGCAGGCCGTCACATCCTGACTCTGCAGTCCCTGCACGGCAGAAGAAGCCATAGAACCGCTCAACACGCCGCCCGCACCAAAGGACCGCTCTCCCAGCCAGCTGTTATCCGTTACGGCCGGATCCGCTACCGGTCCAAGGTTCAAGTTGATTCCTACTCCGGAAAGATTTGTTCCCAGCGTAACCCCGGCCTGATATGCGGCGTCTGTATCCCCGGACTGCCCAATGGTCTTTGGATCGTCCACTTTGGTCCCGATTCCCGCATTGGCCACTGTGGAGCGTTTCCCGCCCTCTTCCTCCACTGCAAGGAAAATGGGATACTTGGTATATAAACTTGTATTTTCCAGCATTTCCTTAAACTGCTCTTCCGACTTTACGTTCTTTGCGGCATAGACAATACCGCCCACCGCATATCGGTTCAGCGCGTCCTTTGTTCCCTCGCCCGCCTTCACGGCAGTGCCTACCCCGGTTATAGACTCCGGCGTTACAATAAACAGGCCTGCCACCTTGTCCTCAAGGGGCATTACTTCTATCAGAGAATCCACAATCTCATCCAGCCTCTGTTCGGGAGTCAGCTCCGGCACCGGCTCCGGCGTTGATTCCGCAGGCAGATCCGACTCAGACGGCGGTGATGGAAGATCCGGCTCCGACGCCAGAAAGTCATCCAGTACGGCCTGACTGTTTTTCTGATCCTCCTTCTGCGCCTGCCTGCTCTCCGTAATCTGCCGTGCTCCGAACACCACTCCCACTGCCCCTGCGGCTATCAACAGCATTACCGCCATATAGGAAACTATCTGATTTCTGATTCTTCTTTTACGTCTCGCTTCTCTCTTTTCCTGCTGTTTGTCATCCATGGCCTTCTCCTTATGTTTCACTCCTGCATCCTGTCATGTCTCCGGGCAGGAAACCGCTTCACAGACCCGCACCTTCCCCCGGTCAATAAACTCGCGGCATTTGCCAAATGTCCGAACCGGCTTATCGTCTGCTTTCAGACACATTTTGCCCGCGGGAATAAAACAACATAAGGAAACGAATGTTACTTCGTTTCCTTATAAAAATTTCATCTTTTGTACTTTTGAATTCTTCTGTGCTTCAAACTTCTTTTGTATTCCGGTTTCGTTTGTATTTTTGCTTTTTATCTTTTGTATCTTGCTTTTTTATCTTTTGTACTTTTGTTTTTTATCTTTTGTATCTTTTGTTTTTTTATCTTTTGTATGTTTGCTTTTTATCTTCTGTCTGTCAGCTGACACTGCTCAACTGATATCTTCATTATATTTATCTTCACGACAAATGTCAACAGCAAACAGCGAATTGTTACAATTTTACAGTCTGGTCAGCACAAAAATATCATAAATTGCCTTAATTGCGGTTTCAAAGTCCTCGTTTGCCACGCCTATGATAATATTCTGCTCTGAAGAGCCCTGGTCTATCATACGGACATTCACATTGACATGGGCCAGGGCGGAAAAGATTCGCCCCGCCGTACCTCTGGTAGACTTCATCCCCCGTCCCACAACGGCAATCAGCGCCAGATCCGACTCAATCTCTATGGAATCCGGATTGGCCAGCCGGTGAATCCCGGCCACCACCTTCTGCTCCTTGTGCATAAACTCGTCCTGATGTACAAATACCGTCATAGTGTCAATGCCCGACGGCACATGCTCGAAGGAAATACCGTTTTCCTCAAACGCCTGCAGCACCTTCCTGCCAAAACCGATTTCCGCATTCATCATATCCTTCTCTATGTTAATGGAGCAGAAACCTTTCTTGCCCGCAATACCGGTAATTACATATTTGGATTTCTGGCAGGTGCTGCCCACAATCCAGGTGCCGTTGTCCTCCGGCGCATTGGTGTTGCGGATATTGATGGGAATTCCCTGCTGGCGCACGGGGAAGATAGACTCCTCATGGAGTACGCCTGCGCCCATGTAGGACAGCTCCCGCAGTTCCTTGTAGGTAATCACCTCAATACCTGCAGGGTTTTCTATGATTCGGGGATCCGCAACCAGGAATCCCGACACGTCTGTCCAGTTTTCATATACATCCACCCGGGCCGCCCTTGCGACAATAGAACCGGTAATGTCAGAGCCGCCTCTGGAAAAGGTTCTTATGGCGCCGTCCGGCATGGCCCCGTAAAATCCGGGCACCACCGCCCTGTCGCACTCTTCCAGCCTGGCCGACAGTATTTCGTCGGTTTTCGCCTCATCCAGACTTCCGTCTTCCTTAAAAAAGATAACCTCGGCAGCATCTATGAAGGTAAATCCAAGATATGCCGCCATGATAATGCCGTTCAGATACTCGCCCCTGGACGCGGCGTAGTTGCTGCCTGCCCGCTCCTTAAAATGCTTCGCGATAAGCCCGAACTCCTGCTCCAGGCTTAAATCCAGCTCCAGACCCTCTATAATCTCCCGGTATCTGGCTTCAATCGCCTCCAGCGCCTTCTTATAGCTTTTCCCCGATTCCGCCAGCTCATAACAGGCATACAGCATATCCGTCACCTTCGTGTCATCCTTAAACCGCTTTCCCGGCGCTGAAGGAATCACATATTTTCTGGCGGGGTCCGCCTTTACAATCTCTCCTGCTTTTTTAAACTGCTGGGCACTCGCCAGCGAACTGCCTCCGAATTTTACAACCTTAGCCATATCTCCTGCACCTCATATCCGTATTTTATGTTTTGTAACCCCTGACCGCCGCTTCCCGCCGGGCCGGGAATGCCACCCGCCCCTGTGCAAAGCGGCTCCCGGGCCATTTATGCCAGGCGGATCCTGCTCAACAGCTCCGGCCCGAAAGCAGCGCTCTTTTCCCCGAATTCCCTCTCACTCATTTCATCCGTAAAGAAGCCTATATCCTCCGTCCTGCCGGCGTCCACAAAGCTGCAGCCCCGGAAAATTTCCGCCGCCTTTTTCCTGCTGGAAGCTTCCGCCCTGACAAAGAAACGTTTCCTGCTCTCTGCCACGTCCGCAAGCCTTGCCTCCTCCCTGTCCCAGATACAGATAATGCTGCTGCGCCCTATATGTCTTGCACAGTCGATAACATCCGACACCACGGCGCTGGCAGTAGGCAGCTTGCCTGCCCCCCTGCCGTAAAACATAACGTCCCCCAGCATGTTTCCCCGGACAAACACACCGTTATACACATCATTTACCACCGCCAGAGGATGCTCCCCCGGCACAAGAGCCGGCGCAACCATGGCAAGCACGCTGCCGTCCTCCAGCGCCTGACTGGTGGCAAGCAGCTTAATTGTCATGCCTGCCGCTTTTGCATAGGCGAAATCCGCCGTGCTGATTCTGCTGATGCCCTCTGTGTATATTTTTTCCGCATCCACGTTTTTCCCCATCATAAGGGAAGAGAGAATCGCCACCTTCCGGCAGGCGTCATACCCTTCCACATCCGCCTCCGGATTCCGTTCCGCGTATCCCAGCTCCTGGGCCTTTTTCAGAGTATCCTCGTAACCGGCCCCCTCCTTCTCCATCTTACTTAAGATATAGTTGGTGGTTCCGTTCAGTATGGCGGTAATCTTCTCAATCCTTTCAGCCGTCAGTGCCTTTGTAATGGGACGGATAACGGGAATCCCGCCGCCCACGCTGGCCTCAAACATATAGCTGCACTTTTTGTCCCTTGCAATCTCCAGCAGCTCCGCGCCGTGCTTCGCCACCAGCTCCTTATTGGAGGTACACACGCTCTTTCCCGCCTCCAGCAGCTGCTTTGTAAACTGATACGCCGCTCCTACGCCTCCCATGACCTCGCAGACCACGCTGATTTCCGGGTCGTTCAGAATCACATTAAAATCATGGATAACCCTGTCCTCATAGGGGTCGCCGGGAAAATCCCGCAAATCCAGAATGTACTTGACGTGCATTTCCTCACCGGCCTTGCCGCTGACCTCCGCGTTATTGCTTTCAATGACCTCCACTACACCGCTTCCCACGGTGCCGTATCCCAAAACCGCTACCTTTATCATATCCTGTCTCCGTTTCTGTATATTTTTATATTTCGCCCTTTTCATGCGCCACTATCTTCACATGATGCACACCCTTCTGCGCCTCCATCTGCTCCAGCATTTTTGATATGTCCCCGGTGTTTTGAAGCACCTGCACACTCAGGCTTAAAGACGCCATGCCGTTGATGGGAATGCTCTGGTGAATGGTCAGTATATTCGCACCATACTCCGCTATGATTTTCAGTACATCCGACAGAAGCCCCGGCTCATCCTCCATCTGAAATGTCAGTGTAACAGTGGTTCCCCGGGCGCTGTCATGGAACTGAAAAATATCATCTTTATATTTATAAAAAGAACTGCGGCTGATGCCGACAGCATCAACCGCTTCCTGAACTGTCGGAACCTTCTCCGACTCCAGAAGCCTCTTTGCTTCGACCACCCGCAGCAACACATCCGGCACCGCTTTCTGGGTCACCACATAATATTTTGCCGCTCCGCTCATATTGATTTCATGCCTTTCTGCAATTGTGCCGCAAAGCGTTTCTCTATCGCGGACACTTGTTTGCCAGCGAAAGATATTCTAGCACATATCATTTGAAAGCACAAGCCTTTTTTATAACAGATGATGCAAAAATGATTGAAATTTTATGCCAATATGTGGAAATTCTGATGCACATTTTGCGCATTTCCTTCTTATAATTGTCCCAAAATAAGTTCAACCATATTACAGGGAGGTTTCACAATGCGCATTATGAGGGAAAAAAGAATTACGGACAAAATCAGGAAACGGATATGCTGCCTTCTGGCGCTGCTGCTGTTTGCCGCAAGCTGCCCCGGGGTTTATGCAGCGGAAGAAACCGCCGCAGAGGAAGACGGTTCGGAAGAAAGTGACGGGAACAGTCTTCTTGCCCCCTATTTTATCGTTCAGGGTACGGAAAATGACGCTCTTGCCACAGAACACTTTCCGTTAAAAGCAACCAATGTGGTTTCCAACATCAACGGCATCATTGCCGAAACCTATGTAACACAGACTTACGCAAACGAAGGGGATATTCCCATAAATGCCAGTTATGTGTTCCCCGCCTCCTCCGACGTCACCGTCCATGGCATGAAGATGGTGATTGGCAATGAGATGATTACCGCCCAAATCAGGGAAAAGGAAACGGCAAAGAAGGAATATACGGAGGCAAAGAGCGAAGGCAAAAGCGCTTCCCTGATGGAACAGAAAAGACCGAATGTGTTCACCATGGACGTGGCAAATATCATGCCCGGGGATATTGTAAATATTGAACTGCACTACACGCAGTTAATCACTCCCGAAGAAAACACCTATGAATTTGTCTTTCCCACCGTAGTGGGCCCCCGCTATACCCCGCCTGCCTCGTCCGAACCTCCTGCGGACAATACCGGTTCGGATGACAAAAGCAGCGAAAACGGCAGCTCCGGGGAAGACTGGACGGCAAGCCCCTACCTGCCGGAGGGCGTTACGCCTCCCGGGGATTATAATATCACGGTAAATCTCTCCACAGGCGTCCCCATTGCCGACATCACAAGCAAATCCCACGGCGTCAAAATCGTTAAGTCCAACGATTCCACCGCCCGGATTACCTTGATGAATCCCGACGATTACGCAGGCAACAGAGACTTTATTTTAAAATACAGGCTTACCGGCGGGGAAATTCAGAGCGGCCTGGTGCTCTCCGGCGGCGAAGATGAGAACTTCTTTATGCTGACTATACAGCCGCCCGAGAGGTATGCGCCTGAAGACCTTCCCCCAAGAGAATATATTTTCGTGCTGGATGTATCCGGCTCCATGTTCGGCTATCCTCTGGATACCGCCAAAGCTCTGGTGCGGGATCTGGTGACGGATCTGAAAGAGACAGACACCTTCAACCTGGTGCTTTTTGCCAATGATTCCACCTTGCTTTCTTCCGGTTCCCTGACCGCTACGCCGCAGAATGTCAGCGCCGCCATACAGATGATTGACGAACAGAATGGCGGCGGCGGAACTTCCCTGCTCCCGGCGCTGCAGGACGCCCTTGCCATACCGAAGGAGGACAATACGGCACGGAGCATTGTGATTATCACCGACGGATATATCTCCAACGACAATGAAGTCATCTCCTGTGTCACCGAAAACATGAACAAGGCCAGCTTTTTCTCCTTCGGCATCGGCACCTCCGTCAACGATTACCTGATTAAACAGATTGCAGGCTGCGGTCTGGGAGAATCCTTTATCGTAACGGACAGTGAGGACGCTGCGGATTCCGCAGCCCGCTTCCGCACTTACATTGAGGCTCCCCTGCTCACGGATATATCCGTAGCTTTTCAGAATTTCCAGGTTTACGACGTAGAGCCCTCCGTCCCTTCCATTCTGTATGCGGCGCAGCCCATTGTGCTCTTTGGAAAATGGCGCGGAAATCCCATGGGAACCGTCACCGTAACCGGTAAGGCAGGCAAGGAAGACTATATACAGGAAATTCCCGTAAATACTGTAGAAGTGGACAGGGAAAACGAAGCAATCCGCTATCTGTGGGCCAGAACCCATCTGGACAGAATTGCAGGGTACGGCAGTGTCCGCAACGACGCCTCTGTAAAGGATGAAATTACCCGGATCGGCCTGGAATATAATATGATTACACCCTACACCTCTTTTGTGGCCGTTTCCGAAATCATCCGGAATCCGGCGAAAGACAGTACAGACGTGGATCAGGCTCTCCCCCTGCCCCAGAGAGTATCCGGGCTGGCCGTGGGCGGCGGATACCGGGCCTATTCGGAGCCGGAGCTTCTCTTTCTGCTTCTGCCTGCCGCAGCGATATTTCTGCGGAGAACAGTAAAAGCAAAACGCACCCGCTGAAACCCTATTCTGAAAGAAAGGCATAGTCAAAAATGTCAGTCAAAAAAGAAATCAACCTTCTGCGTCAAAACTTCCTCTTTTACCTGGCGGGAGCGCTTCTGCTTCTGGGGCTGAAATGCTATTACCGCCAGGCCGACTGCGATTCCCTGTTATGGATCCTTAAGCCCACTGCAGGATGGGTGCAGTTCTTAAGCGGGATACCTTTCATATATCTGCCGGGCACAGGCTATGTAAATCACGACTTACGCCTGCTGATCGCGCCCTCCTGCTCCGGAGTCAGGTTTATGACCGTCCTCTTTGCAACCCTGTTTTTTTCCTTTGTCCATATCATTGCGGTGCCCGGCTCATCCTCTGCCTCCGGGGCCGCTCCTGATGATGAGGACCCTCGCGGCATTCACCGGCCTGTCCGGGCCGGCCATGGCCGGTTTTACACATGGCTGCCCGGCTCATTGCCCGCAGGGATAAGAGGCATCTGCTGGATTGCCGTCAGCGGAAGCCTGGCCTGGCTGTTTACCGTCTTTGTCAACGGCCTTCGCATCATCGCCGCCATCTACCTTCCCATATACCTTGAAGAAGCCGGGCTGACGGGAGGAATACTGACCCATGACCGGCTTCACACCTTAATCGGCGTAGTGGTATATTTCATTGCTCTGCTCACAATCTACCGCCTGGCAGACTGCTTTGTCCGGAGAGGGAGCAAAACTGCCGTCTCACCGGCTTTCTGGCGCAAATGTGCGCCCCCTGTATTCTGGTACTTCGTTCTCACCCTGGGACTGCCTCTCCTGCACAGCTTTGGCCGGAAGGAGTTTACGGAATTCGCAGTACTCGTCACCGGCTGCTGTGGGTTGATTCTGCTGCCCTATGCCACGATACTGTTCCTGCGGCGGCGAAAGCAGGCCTGACGTCACACCACCAGCCTGTTTTTGCCCGACTGCTTTCCCTGGTACAGCTTCTGATCCGCCGCATTAATCCATTCGTCCACACTCTGCCCTTTTGCATATCTGGCAAGACCAATGGTAAGAGTAACCTTAATGTCATGGCCTTCATACCTGAACTCATACTTTTCCACCGCTCTGCGGACTTTCTCCATCACAAAGCCTGCGGAGCCGGGCCCCTCTGCCCGGTGCTCGGCCATCCGTCCCACCAGGATAAATTCCTCTCCGCCCCAGCGGCAGGGTATCATCCCGCAGCAGTTTTCCGAAATCAGTCCGGCCACGCTCTTCAGCACATAATCGCCGCAGTTGTGCCCGTAGGTATCGTTGATTTTCTTGAAATCGTCAATATCCATCATAGCCAGCCAGTAATCCGCCATATCCTCACCTTCATACACCTTCTGCAGATGCTCGATCAGATAATTGCGGTTCACCAGCTCTGTCAGCTTGTCATGATTGGCCTGCCTTGCCAGTTCATCCTCATAGTAATTTGCCTTGGAAACCAGCAGCCAGAAGCACACCGCCGCAAAGGCAAACATAAACATGGCGTTAATAACGGTAATCACAAGGGCTACACCGTCCTCCAGCCGGTATCTGGGGGCAAAACACCTTGACAGGATAAGCACCGCAGGAAAGGAGGCCGCGCAGATTAAAGAAAGCACTATGGAATTGAGACGTTTCAGCTTCGCCCTGGCGAAAAAATAGTCCGTAAAAAATACCATGGCCATTGCTCCGAAGAAATAATACTGGAAGCCGCAGCTCCAGCCCACACACGCCACCGCCAGCAGCATATGCGCAATGATTTCCGTCAGGGTCACAAATATGTATGTTCTGGACTTTTCATATTTAATGGCAAGAGAAAGCACCATATAAACAGATACGCTCAAAACATTCACCCATACCATAAAGCTCACATGGGTAAATGCAAAAAAGGACATAAGAAACGCATGTACTGCCAGGATCAGGGTATTGCCCAAATATAAAAAGGATTTAATTTCTTTTCTGTTTCCGTTCATTTCAGTACCTTTTCATTCGTTGCTTTTTACAATAAGGGACATTATAGCACGTTCCTTCTTCACAGACAAGCCGGAATCCAAAAGTTTTGTTCCCACGCGCCGGATATTTGTGGTATAATGATTCTGCTGACGCAAAGGAGGTGCCAAATTTTGAAAAACAAAAAACAAGCGAAACTCATAACCTGTACCGGGATTCTGTTGGCAGCGGCATGTCTGTCCGGCTGCGGCGCAAAGGAAACCTTTACTCCTCAGCACACGGACGTCACCGCTCTGGATCGTCCTGCGGAAATTTATGTAAAGCAGGTGGAGGGGCTCTCTGACAGCTTCTGGCTGGGCGTGGATGTTTCTTCCGTCCTTGCGGAGGAAGAAAGCGGCGTAGTCTATTACAACGAAGACGGTGAACCCCAGGACATTTTTCAGACCCTGAAGGAAAACGGCGTAAATGCAGTCCGCATCCGTGTCTGGAACGACCCCTGGGATGCAGACGGAAATTCCTACGGCGGCGGACATAACGATTTGAACACTGCCATCACCATCGGACAGCGGGCAACCGACTATGGTATGAGCGTATTGATTGATTTCCACTATTCCGACTTCTGGGCGGATCCCAACAAGCAGATGGTTCCCAAAGCCTGGGCCGAAATGGACGTGGATGAGAAATGCAAGGCGCTGGCAGACTACACGGAAAAGTCCCTGAATGCCCTTCTGGATGCAGGCGTAAATGTAGCCGCCGTGCAGGTGGGCAACGAGACTACTACCGGTATGTCGGGAGAGAAAAACTGGGACTCTGTGCTGAAGCTCTTTTCTTCCGGCTGCGACGCCGTACGCCGGGTCTCCGAGAAAAAGAAACATCCCATGGAGATTGTTCTCCACTTTACCAATCCGGAAAACAGCACCCAGTTCTTAAGCTTTGCCAGAAGCCTGGACGACGCCGATGTGGACTATGATATATTTGCCACCTCCTATTATCCGTTCTGGCACGGGACCCTGACGAATCTGACCTCCGTCCTGTCCAAAATTGCCCTGATCTATGACAAGAAGGTAATGGTTGCCGAGGTTTCCTATTGTTATACCATGGAGGACGGGGACGGCTCCGGCAACAGTATCGGCGATGGCTCTGCCTCCTGTGAGCTGAACTATCCCGTTTCCGTCCAGGGGCAGGCGAACGCTGTCCGGGACGTTGTGAATGCAGTAGCGGCCTGCGGAGATGCGGGCGTGGGCGTCTTTTACTGGGAACCCGCCTGGATTCCCGTTCCCGGCAGCACCTATTCGGACAGACAGACTCTCTGGGAGGCCAACGGCGCAGGCTGGGCCTCCAGCTACGCAGGCGAATATGATCCCGGCGACGCAGGGGTCTATTACGGCGGCTCCTCCTGGGATAATCAGGCTCTCTTCGATTTTGAGGGGCATCCTCTGGCTTCCTTAAGCGTATTCCGGTATCTGGCTGAAGGAGCCGAGATGGATCTGAAGAGGCTTGCCCTGCGGGATACCGAGATGACCGTTAAGATAGAGGATGACATTATTCTGCCTGAGACAGCCACCGTCATCTACAACGACGGGTCGGAAAAGCGGGAAGCCGTGACCTGGGATGTTACCCCCGAAATCATCGCAGGCTGGGGCCCGGGCGACCATACCGTCATCGGAACACTGGCCGTGGAAGCTGACGCCTCCGATTTTGATCCTACCTGTAAATGCACCGTACATATACTGGATATAAACTTCGTGCAGAATTACAGCTTTGAGGAGGAGGATACCTCCATGTGGACAATCACCGATGTCGGCGGCACCACTGATGAGATGTATGTCATCGACAAATCCTCCGATGCGGTTACCGGCAATAAATCCCTGCACTTCTACTCTGCCAAAAATGTGGATTTCACTGTGGAGCAGACCATTACCGGCCTGGCGCCCGGAACCTATTATTTCCAGATTACCCTTCACGGCGGGGATGCAGATCCTCAGGATATGTCCATCTACGCCATAGCCGACGGGGAAACCTATACCGCCGCCACAGATGTAGGCGGCTGGAGCGAATACCGCTCTCCCCGCATTGAAGGCATCACCACCACGGACGGCACCATTACCATAGGCGCGCATATTATCAGCGGCCCCGGCTCCTGGGGCAACCTGGATGACTTCATTCTGTCTCCGGTGGCTGAGTAAATCTTTTCTATTGTAAAAATCGGGAAACCGCGTATAATGAAAGCAGCAATAATAAGGGGGCTTGCTATGGCAGAAGGTGAAATGTTAAAACTATCCGTCGAAGAATTTTCGCGAATACAAGGCTATATGTTATTAGTGGACAGCGAATCCGATGCCTATAAAGCAATGAAGATACGTTATACGGAATTGAAAGTTATACTTGCTGCGTCCGGTGTGAATCTTACTGAGATAGACAGGATAAAAGCATAAAAATGTGGGCCCCGGGGCCCACATTTTTTTTATTTTAACTATTTGCCGCATTCTCTTCCTTCTTTGGTGTGTTTCCCTGAGGGCCGGAAATATGCGGTGATTTTCCCACAACCTCGATTCCCTGGCTTACGGCCACCGTAACCTCAATATCTCTCTGTATCCGGTTGGACTCAAAGCGATACAGCACCTTTCCTTTCATCGATTGTACATACTGCGCCGGCAGACGATTTAAAGCATATGCCGCGATGTCCATTTTGCAGCGTTCACATTTACAGTAATCTGTATTCGGCCATAGATGGTCAATCTTCTCTAATACGGTTTCTTCCATTAAATTAATTAACCCTTCCATACCATTACCTCATCTGCCTTTGTTTTATCCCGTCCGCTTGCCGCTTCGGGCAGCCGTATACCGCCTGTTTTCGCGCTTTAAGCCTTCTATCGCTTTATTATAACACTTTCCTCCGGCTTTCTCAATATTTTTTTCTTTTTTGCTCTCATTGCGGAACGGCTGCCGGAGAGCTTAAAGGAGAAATCATCTGCTCCCGGTATTTTCCCGGCGGAACTCCAAAGGCTTTCCTGAAATTGCGCAGAAACGAAGAATAATCCGTAAAACCGGCATTCTGCCACGTCTCCGTCAGACTCTTTCCCCGCAGCAGCTCTCCGCTTGCCTGAATCAGTCGTTTATTCAGCACGAAATTGTGTACCGTCACCCCTGTCTGCTCCTTAAACTTACGCAAAAAATAATACTTGCTCAAATGTACATAATCCGCCAGTTCCTCTACGGAAATCCCTCCGCCGATGTGCCGGTCAATATAATCCGCCACCTGCTCCACCATGGGATGAAATACCATGTTCTCCCGGGAAAAGCCGTATTCCCCGCAGGGGCACAGTACGTTCAGCCAGCCGAAAAGCAGGGTAAGACAGCCTCTGTCCAGTACCTGCTTTACTTCCGGCACAGGTACATCCGGCAGCTCCGCCATCACCAGCTTTAACAGATACCCCCGTAACATCTCCTCATAATAAATGGGAAAATGATAGGCGCAGGAATTCTGCCCGTGAAAGCAGGCACTCAGATCCATGCTCTCCCCGGACAGGCTCTGCAGCATCTCCCTCGTCACCCAAAGGATAATGCGCCGGGAAGAATCATGCTTTTTTTCAATAAAATGATACTTGTGCATCACATTACAGTCAATCAGCAGAAAATCGCCCTTTTTCATATGGTAGGTCTGATTTTCCAGCATGGAGGAATACTCGCCCTCCAGCACATAAATGATCTCATAAAAGCTGTGATAGTGGAATGCCAGGGCCCCCAGAGGCGCTCCCTGCTTCTCATAGACCTCATAGCCCTCCTGAATCATATACTGCCGCTCATCTGTGGCCTCCAGCCGGTGCTTTTTTATCTCCCGCATACCGTTCTCCCTGTGTTGTGCTCTCCCCGCAGCCCTTTCTTTCCATGGTACCTTCTTGCGCAGCCTGCCCTTCACCGCTGTTTATACAATAGAGCAATTTTTACACTTTTTCAAGCAATTTATGGCATTTTCATTCATTTAAATGTGCTTTATAATCAAAATATGAACCCTCAAGATTCTTTACAGGCATACATCCGGAGGGAAAATTGCAAATTTCAGGAGGATAGTTCCATGCAGATGACACTGCGCTGGTACGGCAGCAAATACGACACGGTAACCTTAAAACAAATCCGCCAGATTCCCGGTGTGACAGGTGTGATCTCCACCCTGTACGGCACTACGCCCGGGGAAGTCTGGCAAATGGAAGACATTCTGGCTTTAAAAAAAGAAATTGAAGATGCGGGCCTGGAACTGGCAGGCATTGAAAGCGTAAATATCCATGACGCTATCAAGGTGGGCACTCCGGACAGGGAGCAGTACATTGACAATTATATCACTACCCTGGAACGGCTGGGACAGGCGGGCATCCATATGGTGTGCTACAATTTCATGCCGGTCTTCGACTGGACCCGCACAGAGCTTGCAAGGATGCGTCCCGATGGCTCCACGGTACTGGCCTACACCCAGGAAGCGGTGGACGCCCTGGATCCGGAAAAAATGTTTGAGTCCATTGCAGGAGACACCAACGGCACGGTAATGCCCGGCTGGGAGCCGGAACGCATGGCCCGGATCAAGGATCTTTTCGCAATGTACAGGGACGTGGATGATGAGAAGCTTTTTGCCAACCTGAAATATTTTCTGGAGCGTATCATGCCCACCTGCGACAAATACGACATCAACATGGCCATCCACCCGGACGACCCTGCCTGGAGCGTGTTCGGCCTGCCCCGCATCATCATCAACAAGGCCAATATCCTGCGGATGATGCAAATGGTAGATAACCCGCACAACGGCGTGACCTTCTGCTCCGGCTCCTATGGCACCAACCTGGAAAACGACCTTCCCGACATGATTCGCTCCCTGAAGGGCCGCATCCACTTTGCACATGTGCGAAACCTGAAGTTCAACTCTCCCACGGACTTTGAGGAGTCCGCCCACCTGTCCGCCGACGGCACCTTTGACATGTATGAAATCATGCTGGCCCTCTATGACATCGGCTTTACAGGGCCCATACGTCCCGACCACGGACGGATGATCTGGGATGAGGTGGCAATGCCCGGCTACGGCCTTTATGACAGAGCGCTGGGAGCCGCTTATCTGAACGGACTCTGGGAGGCCATTGACAAGCAGCACAAAAAAGGAGGACAAACATGGAATTAACAAGAAAAAGCATACAGGAACAGCGGGAGGCCTTCCTTCAGGCCGGTTACCGCCTTCCTGAATTTGAGTACGACAGGGTGAAAGCCGCCACGGACGCCGCTCCCACCTGGATTCACTTCGGGGCCGGCAATATCTTCCGGGCTTTCCAGTGCAATGTACTGCAAAACCTGCTGAACCGGGGTGAGGCTGACACAGGGCTCATTGCCGTGGAAGGCTTTGACTATGAAATAATCGAAAAAATGTACTGGCCTCACGACAACCTGTCCATCCTGGCTACCCTGAAAGCCGACAATACAGTGGAAAAAACCATTGTGGGCAGTATTACCGAGTCCCTTATATTGGACAGTACCAACCAGTCACAGTACGACCGGTTAAAGCAGATTTTTGCCGCTCCTTCCCTGCAGATGGCAAGCTTTACCATTACGGAAAAGGGGTATGCCCTGACAGGAGCAGACGGCGCTCTGCTGCCTGCCGTTGCTGCTGATTATGCAGGCGGCCCCCAGGCTCCCGGCAGCTATCTGGGCAAGGTGGTGTCCCTGCTTTACAACCGCTATTTAAACGGCAGGCTTCCCATCGCCATGGTGAGCATGGATAACTGCTCCCACAACGGAGATAAGCTTGCGGAAGCCGTGCATAACTTTGCCGACGCCTGGTGTAAAAACGGACTGGCAGAGGCCGGTTTTGCCGCTTATGTGAGAGATCCTGCCGCCGTGTCCTTCCCCTGGTCCATGATTGACAAAATCACCCCCAGACCCGACGCAAAGGTGGAGGCGCTGCTGAACCGGGACGGCATTCAGGGCCTGAACGCTGCCGTCACCTCCAAAAACACCTATGTGGCTCCCTTTGTCAATGCGGAGGAATGTGAATATCTGGTAATCGAAAACCTCTTTCCCAACGGGCGGCCCGCTCTGGAAAAGGGAGGCGTCATCTTTACCGACAGGGAAACTGTGGATAAGGTAGAAAAGATGAAGGTCTGCACCTGCTTAAATCCCCTGCACACCGCTCTTGCCATTTACGGCTGCCTGCTCGGGTATACACTGGTGTCCGAGGAGATGAAAAATCCGCTGTTAAGGCGCTTTGTAGAACGCATAGGCTATCAGGAGGGAATGCCTGTGGTAGTGGATCCGGGTATCCTGAATCCAAAAGAATTTCTGGATACGGTAGTACAGGTCCGCATTCCCAATCCCTTTATGCCGGACGCTCCCCAGCGCATTGCCACGGACACTTCCCAGAAGCTGGCTATCCGCTTTGGCGAGACCATCAAGGCCTACCGGGAACGCCCGGATCTGGACACAGCGGATTTAAAGCTGATTCCTCTGGTATTCGCAGGCTGGCTGCGATACCTGATGGCTTTGGATGACGAAGGAAAGCCTTTCACTCCCAGCAGCGATCCCCTGTTGGATACCGCCATGGCCTGTGTGGCAGACTATAGGCTGGATAACAGCCCTAAGGATCTGTCCCGTCTGGATTCCCTGCTGTCCAATGAAAAAATCTTTGGCGTGGATCTGACCGCCATTCACATGGACGGCCCGGTAAAGGAGTATTTTGCGGAACTGTCCTCCGGCGCGGGAGCCGTAAAAGCCACACTGGAGAAGGTGCTGGCGGAATCGTGAGAAAGCAGATAACATCCGGAAAAAGTTCTGTGACGGCAGACAGATAAAAATCCGCAGTCCCTGTACGATATGCAGGGACTGCGGATTCTTACGAAAACCCTTTAATTTCCTTGCCTGTGTCCGACCTGTTCTTCCTCCCCCTCTTCCTCAGCCTGCTCTTCCAGGTTATCTTCCCTCTCCTGCGGGATCCTGTCCACATCATTGCGCTCGTCGATCAACTTCTGTACCTCTTCTGCCAGTTCCCGGGATTCCTTGTCCAGACTACCCTGCCGCGCTTCTCCAAGGGCGGCGTCAACCGCCGAAAGCATCATGCTCTCTTTGGTCTGCTGCATCCCATTCAGCGGGTCGTCTGCAATATGCTGTATTTTCAGGTCACTCACATCCCGTAAAACCTGCAGTCCAAAGGCTCTGAAATTTTTCACATTATCATAATTCAGCGCCATGCCTTCCTGAAAACTCTCCATCATCTCCGCAAGATCCTTATTTGAGAAAGCCTCGTCGTCAAAAGCCGCCCTGATATTTGCACTTTCCCTGAGTACATTCCGGGTAATGGAATCCGCCGTGTCAAGGAACCAGTGTCCTGAATCTTCGATTGCGCCCAACAACTCCTCCACGCCCATTTCACGATTCACGGAAGAGGTCATAAACTGCGTTGCCGAACCCCGGAGTACGTCGCTCACGGAATTTCCTGCACCAGATGCGTCAATGCTGCTCCCGTCGTCCCCCGCTTCGCCGTTCTCCTGCTCGTTCTCCGCCTTCTCCGCCTCTTCCATGGTCTTGAGCAGCGTCAGCAGATCCCGGTTATTTTCATCCACCTCTTCTTTATACTGAGCCGCCTGCATGGCAAGCTGCTGTGCTTCTCTGGCCCGTCTCTGCCCTTCCTCCGTCTGGAACTGCTTCTGGCTCTGCATAGCCTCCCGCAATTCCCGCTCTTCATCGAGCGTCTTTTCCATCAGTTCCGCATCATAGATCACCTTGCGCATTTCCATTTTTCCGTTATAGGAAGTGTTATATTCCGTTATCTGCTTATCGATCTCATTCAGCTTCTCCCGGTATCCGTCTCTGATCTCCTTATCAAGCTCAGCCGCCTCCTGCTGTCTGAGCAGCTTTCTCTCCTCCCTGACGCTCCGGGTGCTGCCGGACTCAGTTTCTGCCTGAGCCGCCTGCTGTCTGCTCAAGCTTCTCCCCTCCCGGGAGATCGTTACCCTGCACTCAGGGCCGAACCTGTCGCTGTCTTCTGCCTGCGCCTGACGGATGCCCGAAAGGCTGTTTCCCTGCATCACCTGTCCTGCCGCCAGACCTGCGGCGTTGATCATGATCGATTCTACCTGCATACCCTGATCCCTCCAGTCCATTGAATATCTGCTGCAATTCCATTTGCATGGCATATGTATACTTATATATCGTCCGTTTCAGGGAGGTTCTTAATCGCTTTTTAGTAAGCTAAATACTCATCACCTATTACTAATTTGCCGTAGGATAATAAAAAGTAATGGCCGCAACTCCGTCATCCTTCATCATCAATGCCATGAAAACCGGCAGGGTATCCGGATCCTGCTCTATGTCCGCAATCATTACATAATCGAACCGGCTGTCCCAGTAATATTCCTCCGCCTCGCCATACTCCCATTCTTCAGCCATCCACCTGTAACTCCTTGGATAAGCCGCGGGGTTCCACCACATAGCGTCCCCTGTACCGTTTACAGCATTCCGGCTCGTATTCTCTATCCACATATCGGGATAGAGTTCCAGCACTTCGCCTTTCGTCATTCCTACCGAAATCCCGTTTGCCAGCGAATACTCCCCACTGACAATGGCATACGCGAAGCACTCCGCGTCCTCTGCCTCCTGAAAGTCATATTTACCATAATAATATTCCACACCGTCTATCAATATGGTATACCAGACTCCCTGTGATGCTCCGGGAAGCGATCCCTGTAACTGCTCCAGCAGAGTTCCTGTCTCCATGGCTGCTGCAAAGTCATACTGCTTTATCTGCGGGGCAACCTCAACCTCCTCCGGCGCAAAGGTCTGCATTCTGACCGACTCCGGATCTGCATTTTCTGTGCGGCTCCCCGAAAGGTCGCCCGCCTGCGGGAAGGATTCCCCGGCGTCTTCCGGTAAAGTCTCCTGAGATGCCGCATTTGCTCCCCAGGTGTAGCCCAGCAGCCGTTCTTCCCAGCCGCCGCCCCAGTAATCATATATCATCTGCATATCTTCAATATACCAGCCCTCCGGTGTATAGGAGCAGTCTATGCATTTCACACTCTCCGTCCATGCGTCTACAAAAGCGATCAGCCGGAGCATGGTCTTGCCGTCCTCCTCGATGATCATTGCACCCATACCGGCAAAATCCCCGTATTCCGACCCAAAGCCGGCCGGCTGGGCGGTGGAATATTCATCGTCCGGCCTATCCCCGCCTGTGTAATTTTCCCAGCCCGTCCATTCCAGCTCCAGATCCGGATTCTGTATAAAATTACCGGGGTATTCCACCAGTTCCGGTTTCCCCGCCTCATCCGTCTGCACATGCAGCACCGTGATTTCGCTTCCCCCGTAGGTGCTTCCCCTGGCAGTTTTGATCAAAACAATATCAGCGGCTCCATTCCCGCTCAGGTCTCCCGTCACAAGATAAGATTCCCAATAATCCGGATAGCTTATCCAGGCAGTCTCTCCGTCGGCAAATCTTACGCTCACCTGCGTGTCTGCGTAATCTCCGGATACATTATCCGAAACATATACTCTTTCCGCTTCTCCGTCCCCGTTTACATCTGTCCTCACTTCAAAACCATCGTCAATGACTATTTCCCTTTTTGCATACACCCTGCCGCCGCTTTGCAGCTGAAGGACACAGCCAAGTACCAGCGCCAGGATGCAAACGCCCCCGGCCAGCAGGATACCGTTCTTTTTCTTTCCCCCGTTGAAAATACTGTCAAATCTCCGTTTCAGGAATTTCACCCCGTTCACATAGCCGGTGGAAACGGCGCTTCCCTTATACCGGCTTTTCTCAACCCAGGACATAATCACATCACTGTATTCCTTTCGGGTCTCTCCGGACGCCAGCGACACCACTTCCTCGTCGCAGGCAATTTCCATATCCTGCTCCGCAGCTCTCCGCAGAAGCCAGACAAGGGGATTAAACCAGTGAATGATGTTCACTGCCAGTAAAAACAGTCTCCAGAAAACATCATGATTTCTGCAGTGAATCACCTCATGCTTCAAAATAAACCGCAAATCCTTCTCCTGCAGGGCGTCGTCCGGCAAAACGATAATACTTCCGAATACACCGGTGGTAAAGGGGCCTTCCGTGGAACCCTGCATGATGCGCAGCTGAGGAAGGTTCTTCAGCTTACACTCGGCAGCCGTCTCTCCCATCAGCTTCCACACATGCCCGTTTACACATTCACTGCTCCAGCGTCTGATCCTGCTCCGCATCCTCCAATATCCGGCTGTATACCATACTGCCAGTAATATGCCTACGCAGGCCCACGCAATAAAGATCACATCCGTCACTGTCAGCTCCGCTTCAGGAACGGCCGGAGCATTCTGCACATAAGAATTCTGTACGGACAGATTTTGTCCGGGCTGGCTCTGCAGGGGCTGACCCTGCACAGACTGCTGCGGGACTGTCAGCTCCTGCTCTCCGGCATGATCCGCCGTCCCGCTTTCAGACCTCCGCAGCACATAATCAGGGATTTCCGCCGTATAGGCTCCCGGAAAACGGAACAGCTGAAAAGGTATTAAAAGACAGAAGGCCATAAAAATCCATATTCCTTTTCTGCACTTTGCGCTGTAATGTTTTCTGCTGAAGCCCAGTATAATTGCCGCCGCGGCAATACTCACCCCCACTACTGCCGAGGTGTTTAAAATGCCAATCATAAGCTCCCCCATCATTCTTCTCCTCCTTCCTTTTCCAGAGAATCAAGATAGGCTCTCAATTCCGTTATCTCCTTTCCGGAAATTCTTTTCCCCTTGCAGAGGTGGGCAATCAGGTTTGTGGCAGAGCTGTCATAGAGCTTTTCCAAAAAGGAAGCGCTCTCCTGAAACTTATACTCATCCTGTGACACAACAGCGGAGTAATAATTTGTGCGGGTGCTTCTGTCACAATACACATACCCCTTGTCAACCATCCTTGCCAGAAACGTCATCAGCCCCGCCAGCTTCCAGTCATATTTTCCCTTCACCCTGTCCAAAATCTCGTTGGAAGTCATGGGGGCTTCCCGGCTCCACAGAACCTTCATAATTTCAAATTCCGAATCCGATAATTTTCTCATTGTACGCCTGTCCTTTCACTTATTTCATCAGCTGATTAACAATTATGCTATCATTATACATAATGTTAATGTTATTGTCAATGATAAAGTTTGCTTTCATGTATTCAACTATCGCTGTTTCTTCCAAAGATCCTGCTGTATCCGTAATTTAATCTCAAATCTGCAACCCTGTTAGGGCAGCCTGTGCTGCTGCACTCCGGACAAATGCCTCCGCACTGTATTTCCTCATTCTGTGTCAGCTCCGCCACAAACGCCACGCTCTTTTGTGGCAGCAGACAGAACGCCTCGTTACAAACCACCGGCGTGGAAAGATTCTTCAGTATCCGAGACAGCTGCTCCAGCGGAAATGCCTTTTCAGCGCCCGGAAAATGATATCTGGCCACATGCCGGGAACATTTTTCCCGGACAGATTGATTGTACGCCTTATATGCGCACATCAGCAGTTCGCCGGCCAATGCCTCCAGCATATAACATTCGCACAATAATCCCTTTTGAGCAAAGTCCTCCTGCAGACAGTCTATCCCTTCTCCCAGAGTCATAACCACATCCTCATAGGTCACGGGTGAATCCGCCCCACTGTCCAAAATGCAGGATCTCCCCGCTGTCCAAAATGCCTCCCTGCGGATAAGCGGAAGCATTTGCTGCGCAACTGCCCGAAGCTCCGGCTGCTGCCTCTCCTCATAATGAAATTTTTTTCCCACCTTCTCCAAGAAAGAAGGTTTTACCACAGCATCCGCTAGATCTGTAAAAAAAGCAGTCACTTAAAACTCAATCCCCCGTCTGGCCGAAATTCCTTTTTTATAAGGATGCCTCACACATTTCATCTCCGTAATATAATCCGCCGCATCCCGTAATTCCTCTGACGCCTCCCGTCCGGTAATCACCAGTTCCGTTTCCCCGGCTGCGCCCTGTTTTCCAAAGGCAAGGAGCTGCCTCAATTTGTCCTGATTCAGCAGTCCCCATTTCACGGGATAGGTCAGCTCATCCAAAATAATCATCTGATAGGCCCCTTTGCCCGCTCCCTCCAGAAGCCGATCCAATATGCCGTTATGAATCCCGGCAAGCTCCTCTTTATCGGCATCCGACATGGACGAATAGAATCCGTAATTTCTGTGGCTGCGAAGGATTTCCACTTTCTGCAGACTTCCAAGCACAGACAGTTCTCCCGTGTCATTCCCCTTCATAAACTGAGAAAAACCTACGGAAAACCCTCTTCCCGCAGCGCGTATACACAGCCCGATTGCCGCCGTAGTCTTTCCCTTTCCCTCTCCCGTATATAAGTGTATCATATCCTCATTTCCTTCCGCTTTTATTCCCGCGAGCAAAGAGGGAAATAGCCATGCCTGCATGGCTATTTGACGAATGCCGCGAGGGGCAATACCCATGTGCTTCTTGAGCACATTTTGCTTTGCAGCAGGGTTGTTGACTACAGGGCATACAGAAGCGCGTTACAGACTGCAGCCGCCACATTGCTCCCGCCTTTTCGTCCCCTGGCCACAATGTAAGGAAGCTTACATTGCATAATCAATTCTTTAGCCGCCTCTACATTCACAAAGCCCACCGGAACGCCTATAATCCCCTCCGGAGAAATCTTCCCCTGCTCTATCAGTTCGTACAGCCGTATCAGGGCGGTAGGCGCATTTCCTACTGCAAAAATAAGCTTCTCAGAAAGGCCCGCCGCCTTATCCATGCCGGCCACGGCCCTGGTAGTGCCGTTTTCCGCAGCAGACCGGGCCACATCCTCATCCCCCATAAAACAATATACCCTGCCGCCGTATTTTTCCAATACTTTTTTGTTAATACCGGCCTTCGCCATCTGGGTATCGGTAACAATGGACGCTCCCCTTCTCAGCGCTTCCTGAAGCTTTTCCACCCCGGCTTCGGAAAAGCAAAGCGTATTCAGGTAATCAAAATCAGCGGTCGTATGAATGACGCGCTTGATAATGGGCGCCTGCACCGGATCCAGCGCCACATCCCCCAGCTCCTCTGTAATGATTTCAAAGCTGCGCCTCTCAATATCTTCCGGTAAAATGTTTTCAAACTGCATAACTTTTTCTCCTTGTTCCATTTGCATTTTAATTTTCTTTTTTCCCCGGGAGCAGGCCCACAATACGATAAATTGCTTCCATATCCAGATTCCCCCGCAAAACCTCCGCCAGCCTGTCAAACTGCTCCTCCCGGTAGGCGTCCATGGAAAATCCGCCCTCCGTCTCCCTGGCAACGCCCTTTCTTCGATAAAGGATCTGTATCAGCGCCGTTCTGAAGCCTTCCTCGTCAAAAATGCCGTGGAGATAACTGCCAAGCACATTCCCCCGGCAGCACCCGTCCGAACCATCCTCAAGCCGGAGCAGCGCCTCTTCCCCATAGGCTTTTCCGCCGCTCTCTTCCCGGACAGACCTTCCCATATGTATTTCGTAACCCTTCACCTTTTTGCCGGAAAGCCCCTCAAACACTCCTGTCAGCGGAAGCACTGTTCCGGCGTTCTGCCGCCTTCTCTTCTCCGGTTCATAGTAAGTAACCACCGGCAGCAGATCCATTCCCTGAATCTGCCCGCCGCCTTCCAGCCCGCAGGTATCCGCAATCTGTTTCCCCAGCATCTGATAGCCGCCGCATATACCGATAACAGGTGTGCCATCCCCCGCCAGACGCTTTACTGCCGCTTCCAGACCGCATGCACGGAACCATTTCATATCACTGATTGTATTTTTGGTTCCCGGAATGCAGACCAGATCCGGACAATGCAGCTCGGAAACCCTGTCCACATACCGCACGGACACATCCGGCTCCGCCCCAAATGCCTGGAAGTCCGTAAAATTGGAGATCTTCGGAAGCCTTATAACAGCCACATCGATACGGCCCCTTACAGCCCTCTGCTCCAGACTCTCCGCCAGTGAGTCCTCTTCCTCGATATCCACATCCGTATAGGGCACTACCCCGAGAATCTTTTTCCCGCACCTTTCGGTGATCATATCCAGCCCCGGCTCCAGAATCCTCTTATCTCCCCGGAACTTGTTGATGACAAGCCCTTTGATGCGCTCCTGCTCCTGTTTCTCCAACAGCATCACCGTGCCAATCAGCTGGGCAAACACGCCTCCCCTGTCAATATCCCCCACCAGCAGCACAGGCGCATCGGCAATTTCCGCCATTCCCATATTTACAATATCATCTGCCTTCAGGTTGATTTCCGCAGGACTCCCGGCTCCCTCTATGACTATAATGTCATACTCGGACGCCAGTTTCTCATATGCCTCCCGAATCACCGGAATATATTCCCGCTTTCTCCTGAAATAGTCCATGGCCCGCATATTTCCCATTACTTCCCCGTTCACAATGACCTGCGACCCCATATCCGTGGTGGGCTTGAGCAGGATAGGGTTCATGCAGACCAGGGGCTCTATGCCGCAGGCAGCAGCCTGTACCGCCTGGGCTCTCCCCATCTCCAGATTTTCTTTGGTAATAAAGGAATTCAGGGCCATATTCTGGGATTTAAAAGGAGCCACATCATAGCCGTCCTGTTTGAAAATGCGGCACAATCCAGCCGCTATCAGACTTTTTCCCACATTGGACATAGTCCCCTGTATCATGATTGATTTCGCCATTTTTATCGATTCCTGTTCCGCCTCTGCACTCCGGTGCAGAAACTTCTTTTTACTCCCCCGCTGCCTGCAGCGGGGTGATTGACTTCAGCTGCCGCAGGCAGTCTGCCAGCGCCCGGTTCTCCGCATGTGTCCTGACCGCAATCCGAAAATACCCCCGGGTGCTGTCCGCTTCTCTCTCCAACCCCCGGTAATTCCCGCAATCCCTGATCAGGAATCCCCTCTCCAGCATCCTCTGATACAGATCCACCCTGCCTCGCAGAAGCAGGAAATTCGCCTCTGATGGGTAGACTTTTTCTACGTTTTCCCCGGGCATATCTGCCAGTTCCCTGCATAAAAAACATCTTTCCTTCCTTACAAGCTTCACCGTATCCGCTATAAATCCCCTGCTTTGCAGCGCCTCCAAACCCGCCATCTGGGCCGGAAGGGACGTGTTCCAGGGCTGCATACACCGCCTGATTCCGGCAGGCACACTTCCCGCCGCCATGGCATATCCCAACCGCAGCCCGGGCATACCGTATATTTTCGTGAAGGCTCTTAATACAATCAAATGTGAAAACTTTTCCAGGCAATGCTTCATAGTCAGCTCTTCCTCCCGCTCCGTGAAGGGAAGAAAGCACTCGTCCACACACAGCCATGTGCCGGCGTCTTCGCATTTTCCCGCAATCCGGAGCAGCAATTCCTTTTCGATAACCGCCCCTGTGGGATTGTTGGGATTGCATAAAATCACCATGCCCGTCCCCTCGGAAATTTCATCCGGAAAATCCTCTCCGAGACGAAAATCCTCTTCCTCCCGCAGTTTCCTAAACCGGCACTCCCCGCCCGACGCCGTCACCGCAGCTTCGTATTCCCCAAAGGATGGAGCCAAAACCAGAGCCTTCCCGGGACGCAGATAAAACAGAAGGGCATATAAAAGCTCTGCGGCGCCGTTTCCCGGAACCACCTGCTCTTCCGAAACGCCTTCGGCAGCGGCTATGGCCCGGCACAGCTTCTCACCCTTCCAGTCCGGATAACGGGTACACAGCTCCACACCCCGCTTTGCCGCCTCCATACAGCGCTCCGGCATCCCCAGGGGATTTACGTTCACCGAGAAATCATACATGACTTTATTTCTGTATATATCTCCCCCATGCATATATTCCATAAACATCCCTCCCCCGTTTCCTCTACCGGAAAAACAGCGTTCCCACCACAGCTAGGACCAGAATGCCCGCTGCAAAAACTATCCCGGAGGTACCATACAAAAGCCGGTTTGCCCGGGCAATATCCTCCGCCTCCGCCGTCCTGACAGCATCCCCTATCACAGGCTTTTGGTGAAGCACCCCGAAATACCAGGCGTCTCCCGCCAGCTGAACTCCCAGAGCGCCTGCGCATACGGCTTCCGTCTGGGCGGAGTTGGGACTGGCATGACAATACCTGTCCCGGCGAAAGACAGCCGCTGCCCTCCTGCCGTCCAATCCCAGCAGGAAAGCCGCCCCTATCATGCAGAGAGCGGATACCCTGGCCGGAATAAAATTGCACACATCATCCAGCCTGGCGGCAGCCCTGCCCAGATATATATATTTGTCATTGCGGTAACCCACCATGGAATCCATAGTATTCACCGCCTTATATGCCACGATTCCATAGACGCCGAACCCAAACAGATACAACAGGGGCGCAATCACGCCGTCAGAGGTATTCTCCGCCACTGTCTCCACAGCGGCTTTGATAATGCCCTCCTCCGTCAGACGGTCCGTGTCCCTCCCTACGATCATGGACACAGCTTTCCTTGCGCCTTCCACATCTCCCTTCTTCAGAGCATGACAAACCTTCATGCTCTCCACCTTCAGGGATTTCATAGCCAGCATCTGATAGCAGATCACGCATTCCAGAACCACCCTGCAGACCGGATGCACAAAGCCCGCCAGGGCAAGCAGCCCCCAGGTTGCAGCCAGCGTGACTGACAGCACCAGAAGTACCAGCAGGCCTCCTGCTGTTTTCTTTTTCCGGACGTCTGCTTCCCGCTCCTGCCGAAGCCTCAGGAGCCTGCGCAGCCCCCGCTCCGTCCATTCAATAATTTTTCCTATCCCCCGCACCGGATGCCATAGCCAGTGCGGATCCCCCAGAAGCAGATCCAGCAGGCCCGCTGCGCAGATAACCAGAATACGTTCCCTTATCAAGACAAAATCCCCCTGCCTGTCATTTTCCGACTTATACTTACATATCCGCCGATCAACAATTCCGCTGCAGACAACAGGACTGTCTGCCTTCGCGGCATTCGCCGAATGCTCACTGCCCGCAGAGATCCGCAATATGCTCCAGCACCGGTTCCCCGCTTTCCCTGTCAAAGGACAATTCCGCCTCATAACCCCTTCCGTTCCCCGTCTGCCACTCAAAGTAGTCCTTGTGGGGGCGGGAAAACCGATCCAAAACAGCCATAATGGTTCCCCCATGCACGACAAAGACTACACACATATCCGGTTTTTGTCCCCATACAGAAGCAACAGCGCTCCGAAATCCCCTGACACACCGTTCCTGGAATTCCTGCAGGGATTCCCCGCCCGGAAAACCGCAGGTTCCCCCGGAATCGATAAAACGCTGATAGGCCGGATCACCGTTCAGCTCCTCATAGTTCCGGTATTCAAATTCCCCGAAATCACACTCTTTAAGCGCCTCCACCACATTCTGTCCTTTTCCGGGAAACAGAAGCCGCGCCGTCTCCCGGCATCTTTGCATGGGGCTTACATACAGGATGTCCGGCTCCGGAACCATCTCCACGGAACTCCTTTTCTCCAGAAGCTGCTGCCTTGCCTCCGCCAAAAGAGGTTCATCCGTTCTTCCCACATATCTGCCCTCTCTGTTTCCCTTTGTCCGGCCGTGCCGGATAAGATAAACCTTCATGGCTTTATTTCCTTTCCGATACCACATACCACCCTGATGACCCGATCCGCCCGGGAGGCCAGGTATCCCCCTACCCTGCCCACCTGCTCCCTGTATGCACGTTCAAACGCATCCACCGGCACTAAGCCGCTTCCCACCTCATCGCAGAGGACGATCAGCTTTTCATCGGAAAGGGGCAGCTTTTTGGCCTCCTCCAGGGGATCCAGCCCCTTTTCCATCTGGATACGGACTTGCCTGTGATAACCTTCCAGTATCCTGTATGTATCCGGGAAATGCTCTCCCGCATATGCCCTTTTTCCCTGATAAGCGCCTCCCACAATCAGTATCATAATTTTCCTCCCGTTCTCTTAAATCCTTTGTTCTCAGATTTTGGAAACCAGCACAATCCCCGCCAGAAGCCCCAATTCACAAACCTGCAGAAAATATCCCGCCAGGTCTCCCGTAACTCCTCCGAAATTTTTATAGGCCATGTGACGATACCAGGCAAAGCAACCGGCTCCCACCGCCAGACCGGTTAAGCCGTACCTGGGGCAGAGAACCGTCATGCCGATTATGCAGGAAACCAGTTCCAGAGCAAGAATCCATCTTACTCCCCGGGAAGAAGCGTCTGCGCTGGCAGCTGCCATCCCCTCCTTTTTGGCCTTCTTAAATGTCACAACGGATATTGCACTTAGAATTCTGGAAAACACATATCCCGCAGCAATACTGAAAATCTCCCCGTTTCCCGCCTCACTGAAAAAGGCGGCTGTCAGGAAAAAGTAGACAATGCCGTAAATACAGGCAAAAGCTCCCATATGGGGATCCTTCAGTATACGCAGCTTTTCCTCCCTGCTTTTCCAGGAACTCTTGGCGTCCACGGTATCCAGATAACCGTCCATATGAATACCGCCTGTCACCAGTATGGGAACCACCGCAAGCACCAGTCCGCTGGCCGCTTTGCCAAATCCAAGAGCTCCCAGGCCAAAATAGACCCCCAGGCTGCACAGACCCAGCACCGCTCCCACCAGAGGGAAAAAGCACATACTGTATTTCATGCCCTGTTCATTCCATTCGCACCTGGGCATGGGAATCCTTGAATACATGGAAAACGCAATGATCAGAGATCGCATAGCAGATCCTCCCCCTTGTATATGACAGGAATTGAAAACACCGATTCCACCACTGCATCCGCCCGGGCCGCCAGGCGTTCATTCAGCCTCCCCAAAAGCGCTCTGTACTGTTCCGATTCGGAATCATACCGCACTCCATCCGAAAAAACCTCATTCGTCACCACCACCATTTCCCCTGCCCGGGCCGCCAGTGCCAGCAGCGGCTTTACCATGACCTTCTCCAGCTCTTCCTCCGCCTTATCTCCCCTGTCCTTCAGCCCGCCCTCCGGCAGATACATCTCATTGGCAAGCAGATTGGACATGCACTCCACCAGCAGCACATCCCCGCCGCCGGCCTGCAGTCGGGAAATGCCGCAATAGCACTCTATGGTGGAAAAGCCCTTTCCCCTGCGCATCAGACGATGCCGGGCAATCCGCTCGTCGCTCTCCCGGTCATAAGAATACATGGTAGCTACATACAGCAGCCTGCCCTTTTCGGCGCTTCTCTTTTCCTTAAGCTTCCCTGCCAGGCTTTCCGCATATTCTGATTTCCCGCTTCCGCTTCCCCCTGTTACCAGATACAACATACCACTCCCAACCTCCCTGAGACAGTCTTTTTTTATAAAAGTCCTTTTTTAGGAAAGCCTTTCATAGGCCGCTATCCCATGATCCTCAAAGCTTCCCGCCTTTTTGTAAACCGCCGCTGCCATATCCAACAGCGGAAACAGAGCCACGGCCCCGGTGCCCTCACCCAGGTGCATCCTGCCGTGGAGAATCGCCTCCGCCCCCAGGGCTTCCAGTGCCAGCCGCCCTGCGGCCTCCTCCGATACATGGGACGCCAGCAGAAAATCCGGCACTCTTGTGTCCAGCCGTGATGCCGCAAGAGCCGCCACTGCAGAAATTGCCCCATCTGCCACAATGGGAATTCCGAAGCGCACTCCGCCCAGAAAAACTCCGGCCATCATGGCAATCTCAAAGCTTCCCGCTTCCGTCAGCAGCGCCAGGGCAGCCTGTGGTCCCCACTGCTTCTGTGATGTCGGTTCCGCCTGTCCCTCCTGCCCTGCCTGTTTCGTCTGTCCTGTCGGTTCCGTCTGTCCTGCCTGTTCCGTCTGTCCTTCCTGTTCCGTCTGTCCTCCCAACAGCTTCTTCCCGGTTCTCTCACAGGCCAGCCTCACCGCTTCCCGTTTCCTGCCCAGTCCTTCATCATCCAGTCCGGCTCCTCTTCCGGTGACTTCCTCCGGTGACTTTCCCAGAAGCAGGGATGCCAGCGCACTGGCGGGCGTGGTGTTGCCGATACCCATCTCCCCGGTGGCAATGATAGTATATCCCTTCCCTTTAAGCTCCCCCACCAGCTCCTGTCCAAGCCGCAGAGCCTCCCGGCACTGTTCCGGGGTCATAGCTGCTTCCCTGGCAATATTGCCGCAGCCATTCCCCACCCTCCGATCCACCAGGACGCCAACGGCCAGCGGCTTCCCTGAATCACCGGAAGCCGGAAACCTTCCTGAACCATCAGCTTCCGGCAGCTTCCCTGAACCACCGGAAATCTGCAGCCTTCCTGAATCATCAGCTTCCGGCAGCTTCTCCCGACTGCCGGAAACCGCGATCCCTGCGTCAATCACATATACATCCGTGCCTGCGCATTCTGCCATGATACTCACAGTGGAACACCCTTTTACAAGATTGGCCGCAACGGTTTTCGTCACCTCGCTGCCGCATTGCGTCACGCCCTCCGCCACCACGCCGTGATCTCCGCAGAGTACCAGCAGGGCCCGTCTTTTAATATCCGGAGGCGCCGGGCTGGCGGCTACCCGGCACAGCTTTGTCACATAGGTTTCCAACAGTCCCAGCCCGTCAATGGGCTTGGCGATACTGTCCCAACGCTCCTGTGCCCGGCGGCCTGCCTGATACCGCAGGCAGCATTGCAGGAACCCGAAAACGGCGTCCGGATTGCTGTAATAATATAGATGCGGAAACCCTGCTGCCATATGGGCCGTATGTACCATACAGGGGTAAGGCTTCCCGCCGACAGGCTTTGCCGCCGTGCAGTCCGTTCCGTTCTCCGTAGAGTCCCAATAATGGAACTCGTGGCCCTTTATAACCTGCCCCACTTCTCCCAAAACCCCTGCTGTTCCAAGCTCCAACTGTATATACCCGAAACGGCACAGCCTGCCCGTGGGAAATCCCTTCCCCGGCAGAACGCCTGCCATGCGGCAACTCCTGTATGCGGCCCGGCTTCCCGAACCGCTCGGGCCTTCCGTTCCTTCCACGCTGTCCGCGGAAGTCCGGCTTCCCGAACCGTTCAAGCTTCCTGCCCCTTCCGCCGCCGACTCTGCCGTCTCCAACATCTGCTGCAGATACAGAAACCCGCCGCATTCCGCCAGACAGGGAATCCCTTGGCCGCAGAGCATTTTAACCGCTTCCCTGATTTCCCTTGCCTGCTCCAGCTCCCGAGCATAATTTTCCGGGTATCCCCCGCCTATCAGCAGCCCGTCCAGCCGCGGCGGCAGTTCCCTGTCATGTAAAGGAGAAAATTCCACCAGCTCCGCCCCCATCCGGGCAAGCAGCTCCAGATTCTCCGTGTAATAAAAGGAAAAGGCCTCATCCCTGGCCACACCAATGCGTACCTTTCCCGGCAAAACGGGAACCTTCGGCGCTTCTCCCCCGATTTCCGAAGCCTCCTCCCCGATGGCAAGCAGCTTATCAATATCCACACTTTTCTCCATTTCTGCCGCCACGCTCTGAAGCCAGACCCCAAAATCTTCCATTTCCTCCGGCGCCACCAGTCCGAGATGCCTTGAGGGCACCTTCAGCTGTTTTAACTCCGGCAGGAATCCTACGACGGGAATTCCGCATTCCCGTTCAACCATTTCCTTCAGCCTGGGATAAAAAGACGCCGTTACCCTGTTCAGAAAGATTCCTTTCAGGTTGCTGTCCGGGCGATACTCTGCAATCCCCTTTATCACCGCCGCCAGGGAGACGCTGGCCCCTTTCCCGTCCACCACCAGCACCACGGGCGTCCGGGTCACTCCGGCGATTTCATAGGTGCTGGCTGCCTCCGACTGTCCGCCAAGACCGTCATAATATCCCATGACCCCTTCTATCACGGTAAAATCCGCATTTTCCATCTGTTTTCGCAGCAGATACCTGACCGTTGCCTCTTCCGTAAAAAAGGTATCAAGATTGCCGGAGGGTACTCCCAGCACGCTGCGGTGGAACATGGGATCTATATAGTCAGGGCCGCACTTTGCGGCGGACACCTTCAGCCCCCGCCGCTTCAACACCTCGATCAACCCGCAGACCGCCAGCGTTTTTCCGCTGCCGCTTCCGGGGGCGGCGAACAAAATCCTGGACTGCTTCCTTACCTTTTCCCTGTTTCTGTCTTTATCCATCTCATACCCCTTGCGTATTTAATCCGAAGCTGACAGGCAACAACCCCGCTGCAGTCAACAGAACATCAAGCTTGCAGCGCTGCAGAGCAAAATGTACTCTTTGAGCCCAATGTGCTCAAGAAGCACATGAGTATTGACCCTCGCGGCATTCGCCAAATGGATGCTAACGCATCCGATTTCCCCGCTCGTCCAGCCACACATTGACGTCCCTATATACGGGAAGCTGCATTTCCTCCGCCAGTTCCAGCAGCCGCCCGTTCATCCTGTTAGTGCTGCCTATGGGGGTTCCCGCATCAATCACGGAACCCGCTCTCTTCATTTCTTCCACTGCCTGCTTCAGCTGCTCCTCCCGCATGACCTCAAAGGCAGGCGCCGTCACCACATGCCTGCTGAGGGCTGACGCCGCCGGACAGTCAATGTCATTCTCATGAAGAATACCCGTGGCAAAAGGGATCTGATGCTTCTGGAGAATCCGGTACACCTCCGTGCCATATCCGCCCCCTGCCGCCACAAACACCTTGGGCTCCCCTTTGGGGCGGCCAAACTCCACACTTCCGTAAAGCCGATTATAACTTCCCTTTTCCAGCCCGTACAGCTTTTCGATAACCCCTTCCCTCAGAATTTCCTCCGGCGTGCCGAATGCGGCTATAGTATCTCCCTTAACGCATACCATATAATCGGACAGCTTTGCCGCCAGATCAATTTCGTGGAGCGACATTACCACAGTGGTTCCCTCTTCATGGGCCATGTCCCGCAGAATTTCCAGCAATTCTATCTTAAAGCGGATATCCAGATACGCCGTGGGTTCATCCAGCACAATTACCTGCGGTTCCTGGCAAATGGCTCTGGCCAGCATAATCCGCTGACGCTGTCCGTCGCTCAGGGTGGAAAAATCCCGGTCTGCCAGTTCCCGGGCATGAACCCTCCGGAGCGCCCGCTCTGTCGCCTCTTTATCCTTCTCCGTCATCCTTCCCACGGCATTGGTATAGGGATAGCGGCCCATGGCAACCACTTCCCTGCAGGTCATCAGCTCCGGCCGGATGCGATCCGTCAGCACCACCGCCATCTGCTCCGCCATTTTCTTTGCACTCCATCCCTGTATGTCTTTTTCCCCGATCATTACGGTTCCGGCAATTCCGGCCAGATGCCCGGTGATCGTTTTCAATATGGTAGACTTTCCTGCACCATTGGGGCCAATCAGCGTAAGAATCTTTCCCCTGCCGATGCCGATGTTGATATCATGAATCAGGGCCCTGCCTCTGTACCCTACTGCCAAACCGTCCGTCCTGAAATAATCCATACAGCCCCCCGTTTTAAACTTTGCAGCTCTGTCCGGCCCTTTCCCGGCAGCCTGTTTAATGCTCCGCAGACCGTCTCTTCAGCATCATGACTATTACCACCGGCGCGCCGAAAGCCGCCGTCACCGTCCCTATGGCCAGCTCCGTAGGAGAAAACAACGTCCGCGCAATCAGGTCACAATATATGCAGAACACGGCGCCGCACAAATAAGTGACCGGAATCACCACCGCCGGACGGGATGTTTTCAGCATGGTCTTTGTGATATGGGGCACTGCAATTCCTACAAAGGAAACAGGCCCAGCAAAAGCTGTCACACAGGCAGAAAGCAGGCTGGACAGCAGGATCAATCCCGCCCGAAACAGCTTCACATTCACCCCCAGGCTCTGTGCATACCCCTCCCCCAGGGCATAAGCCCCAATGGGCTTGGATAGAAGCCAGGCCGCCAGAAACCCGGGAATGCAGACCCGGGCCGCGAACACCACATTCCCCCAGTTGGCTCCGGAGAAGCTTCCCATGGACCAGCCCGCCAGGTTTGCAATGTCATGCTCCCCGGCAAAGGCAATACAGAAATCCGTGGCCGCCGAACAGATATATCCAATCATAATCCCTACCACCAGCAGCATGGACATACTATGTACCTTCTGGGAAAAAAGAAGCACCACAGACACCACCAGCAGGGAGCCAGCAAAGGCGGACAAAATCATGGCCGCCGAACTGATCTTCCCAAGGTACTGCGCCCCAAACACCAACGTAATTCCTACAATCAGCTTCGCTCCGGAAGAAATTCCCAGCACAAAAGGCCCTGCAATCGGATTCCGGAAAAATGTCTGCAGCAGAAACCCCGAAACAGCCAGCGCCCCTCCCAGGATAGCCGCCAGCAGCATCCTGGGCATCCTGATACTGAACAGAATCTTGGACTGGGTGGAGGCCCCTATGACCGCCTCCAGCTGTTCCTCGCAGGAGCCGCCGGTAAAAAGGTTCAGTACCCGATACCGCGCGGCGTCCCATACCATGCGAAAAATTTCGTCCGGCGGAATATATACCGATCCAAGATTGATGTTCAGCACCAGCCCCCAGGCCAGCAAAGCCGTCAAAATAATCACTGTAACCAGAAACCTTCTGTGAGCCTGCCTCATATCTGCAATTAATCCTGTCCTTCTGCTTCCTGCGGAAGCTTAATCAAATGGTCTGTCGTAACTGTGTTCGGATTCTCGCTGGACAAAATTGTGTGCATATCCGAAACAATAGAGGAAATTGCCGATGTTGCCTGGGTAAAATCAGGGGAAGTGATCCATACATGCCCCTCCCGCACCGCCTTAAAATCTGCGAACAGCGGCTCATATTCCGTCATCTCCTGAATGGAATAGAATTTGTTGCCCAGGTTCCAGTAAAAGAGATAATCTGCGTCCTTGAAAGCCGCATACCACTCCTCAAATGTCATACTTGTATTTCCGCTCTCTTCCGGTTCCATGTCGGCACAGATATAGTCGCCTCCCGCAAGCTGAATCATCTGTACCAGATAATCGCCGCCGTTTCTGGCATAGCATTTGCCGCTGGAGGTAATATATCCCATCGCCACGGTAATACCTGTGCTCTCCGCTGCCGTTGCCTGCTCCATCAGCGCTTTCTGACTGTCAAAATAGGCCTGGGCCTCCGCTTCCCTGCCGAACAGTACCCCCAGCATCTTTACCCACTCCACACGGGCTAAGGGATGGCTTTCCTTGGAAGAGATTTCCACCAGATTGGGGATCCCCAGCTCCGTAAATTTTTCATTGACTTCCGGAACGGAATCCACCATGGCGTTATCCAGATGAAGCCGGATACCCTGATCCACCATCATCTCATAGTCGGGCTCCTTGTAATTTCCCGAAAAGCCGATGCTGCCATCCTCCATCGCTTTACTTACTTCTTCAATGTACCAGCCGTCCACATCCGTAGCCACCAGCCTGACATAGTCCAATGCCCCGATAGCGTTCATCAGGGAAACCATACTTGTACTGGCAATATATGCCTTATCAATGGGCAGCTGCAGCACAGTCACCGTCTCGTCCGTGTCTCCGGGTACGCTCATGCCCTCCGGCACCACGAGATATTTCTCACCGGGAGCGCCTACTGTAATCATACGGTAGCCTCCCTCAAAGAGCTCGATGGAAAAACCCTTCGCAAAATCCATCTGCATTGTACCGGCCGAAACCAGCTTCCCGTCATAATTCTCCGTTTCCGCACCGCTGTCTCCGGCGCTTCCGGAACTGTTCGCCACACCGCCTTCTTCGCTGCTATCCACGCCCGATCCGCCTTCTCCGGAAACAGTTGCCCCGGTGTCATCCCCTGTAGTATCAGACAGGTCATTTTCCACCGAATCTCCGCCCCGGGACGGAGTACCCTCATTGCCGCAGCCGGCAAGCATGGTCATTCCCAGCGCCGCCGACAAGATAACAGCCACTAACCTCTTTTTCATAATAGCTCCTTTTCTTCCTGTTTTTATTTTGAATACCACAGAAACGAATCTGTGCCGATACGACGGCTGTGAGATGTTATCCGGCCAAAGCGGGAAAACGCGTACAAAAAGAAAACCCTTTTCTCCGAAAAAAGGGTAAATAGAAATAGAGACATGAGTATTTCTCCTGTCTTGCGGTATATACTCCCAGTTACTCGTAGGACGGAACAGCTGTTCCTGTACAACAGCAGGCAGGT
>JAMPFR010000040.1 GCA_023664365.1 Acetatifactor muris
CTCCCGTCTTTTGAATTTCCAAATCAATTTTAGATCCTTTTTCCACATGAGTAATGTCAAAAATATCTACATCTTTATCTACAGCTGTCCGAATAGCTTCAACCAGTTCAACAAAGCGAAGTCCTTTCAGATCACTATCCACCAATAAGTCGATATCGCTTTCTTTTGTTGCGCTGCCTTTTCCATAAGAGCCGAAGAGGATCGCTCTCCTAATGCTATTATCTATAAAAACGGGAATCAGTTTTTCTTTTAGTTGATTAATGGTATATATAGCATCCGACATATTTCAAACATCCTTTCATTTTTTCTTATTTTATCCTATCCTGCTTTCAATTACAATAAAAACATCAAAAAGGACATTCAGAAGTCCTGTTACCGTTCTTCCAAATGTCCTATCCATATTTCCGCTATATTACCACCCACGCAAACCGTTCTATTTCGTCACAACCGCATGTACCGTAGATTTGCTGACTCCGAATGCCTTGGCCGTTTGCCGCACCGTGGCGTTGGATTCAATGATAAACTCAGCGATGCTGATTGCCCTCTCTTCGATATAATCCTTCAAAAGAATACCCCTTGAGAATCTTTTTTACAGTGTATGAAAGATTCTTAAGGGGTATGACTGTATCATGGAGATTATTCTTTCTCTGCATTACTACTTTTTCTCCACTCTCTTTTATCGGCTTTTTATCAACTTCATTATTCTGTTATGAAAATCTTCATCTAATCCGGCAACAAGTTCTCCTATCTGAATAATACACATCCCACACGCAAATTGAAATTCCTTATCATTCTCAAATTCTTCTCTGTTGGAATGATGCTTTTTCATAATCTGCTCTATCTCATCAAATACCGGAGCATCTTTTGCAGTATGACACGTTCTGACTTCTTACCTCTCATAGAGCTTCACCTCATCTTTGCCAATTGCCTCCAAAAACTGTTTGTCCTTAATTGCGCTTTTTACCACTAAATCAACGTGGCACTGAAATATATCCTCCAGATCCGCTATCATTCCACAGTATGAAAAAAGCCCTTTCATGCTTCCCTTTTGTATCAAAAAATCCAAGTCGCTTTTTTCATCCGCCTCGCCTCGCGCATAGGAACCAAAGAGACTAAGTGCATCCACACCATAATGAATTGCTATCGGTATTGCTTTTGTTCTGATCTCCTCTATTGTATAAGGCATTGTACAACCTCCCTTTTCAAATCCAATCTTACCCCATTACAATGTTTCTCTTTTTCTCATTTTATCTCTTATTGGCGATACTGATTACCCCTTCTCTGTCCTTCCGAACCGAACCTCGCAGTCCTTCCGGTAAAAGGATACGCCGTAGCAGTCCGTCTTGCGATATCCTTCCGCCCGCAGCTCTTCCATATACTTTTTCTGATAGATCTGCTCCAGAGCCCCCTCCGCATCGGCGTCCAGGTCATCAATGGAATCGGATACCTTCAATTCCAAAATAAATGACCTGCCGCGCAGGGACGGGCTCCTTACCATAATGTCAGACCGCCCGTTCCCGGACTCCCGGTTGGACTTCACCAGGTAATCCTCACTCTGACTTAAGATCCCTGTCAGGAAACCATGATAAAAGTTTTCCGCACTGTCATAAAAGCTGATGGCGGAGAAAAGCTGCTCATTTAAAATATCCCGCATTTTTATAGCGTTTCCCTCCTCCATGGCGCGATATAAGTCCCGGAAGTCCTGTTTCTCTATCCTTTTCCGGAACCATCCCAATATAGTGTTCCGGTAGATTGTCTTTACCTCCACATTGGGAATCCTCACCTGCAGGAACACCGTCTCCTCCCTGAAGGATGCACTCTGCTCCGGTTCTTACATTGTATTTTATCCTATCCGCCGTCCGATTACAATAAAAACCGCAAAAAGCAGACGCCTGAAACACCTGCTCCTGCTTCTTTTACGTTCTTCGCACCGGTTTCTGCTATGGCCGCTGCCTGATCTCCCCGTCTGCGATCTCCAACACCTCCGTAGCTACCTTGCGGATAAATGCTTCATCATGGGACACGAACACTAAAGTGCCCTCATATTCAGCAAACATTTCTTCCAGCGCTTCTATGGAAGGAATGTCCAGATAATTGGTGGGTTCATCGAGAATGAGAAGATTCACCCTTGAGACAAACAGCCTGGCGAAAGCCAGCTTGATCCGCTCCCCGCCGGAAAGCACGCCGGCCGGCTTCTTCATATCATTTTCAAAAAACAGCAGGCGGGACAGGATCGTGCGCGCTACCGTCTCCTGCTGCACACTGACTTCCATCACGTTATCCAAAACAGTCTTGCCGTAATCAACGGTGGACAGATCCTGCTCAAATACACCGATTCTGGCCTTCGGCACAACTAAAACAGCTCCTGCCTCAGGCGCCTTTATTCCTGTTCCTCCCATGCTTTCCCCGGCCGCAGCACAGATCAGGTGAAGCAACGTGGTCTTGCCCGCCCCGTTATCGCCCACAATGGCAACGCGGCTGTGGTTTGCAATCTGAAAAGAAGCATTCTCAAAAAGCGCCGGTCCGCCCTCATAGGCAAAGCAAAGACCCTCCCCCCGGATGACGTACCGGTTCTCCGGCGGATCCGTGAGGCGGAAGTCCGGCCGGATTCTCGGCAGCTCCCGGGGCTTTTCCCTGACCTCCATTGCGTCTATCCTGTGCCGCACATTTTTTGCCGCCCTTTCCATTTTTCGTGCCTTGGCGTCCTGCGGATGTTTGGAAAGTAAATTGCGCAGCCCGGCTTCCCGGGGCGTCATGTTTTTGGGGCGCCTTTCAATCTGTCTGGCATGCTCCTTTTTCTCCTGAAACACCTTCTCCAGCCGCTTTTTCTCCGCATGGTAGTTTTCATATTCCGTCCACTGCCGCGCGACGGCGGCCTGTTTCTGTTCCATATAGTCATCATAGTTACCGCAGTATTCCGTCAGTTTCCCTGCTTCGATCTCTACGATGCGGGTGCAGAGTTCGTTGAGCAAAGCACGATCATGGCTGACGATCACAATGGTGTCAAGCGCCGCAAGCTTACGCTTCAGAACAGCGATCCCCTTACGATCCAGGTTCGATGTGGGCTCGTCCAGAAAAACGATGGGCTTGTCGCTTGAAAACATCTGTGCCAGCCGGATGCGGGTTTCCTCTCCGCCGCTGACAGACTGCTCCCATATCTTGTCCTGAACTCTCATATCACTGACTTCCTTGCCGCTCAGTTCACAGATTTCTGCATCCGCAATGCACTTATCCTGCCCTTCCTCCGCAAACTGCCGGAAAAAGGCGGCGTCCCCTGCCAGCTTCACACTTCCGCGGGTGGGCTTGAGGTCACCCGCCAGCAAACGCAGCAGCGTAGTCTTGCCTGCGCCGTTTGCGCCTACCAGCCCGACCTTTTCCCCCTCATAAACCGTCAGCCGGTCAAAACGGAAGATCTCCCTCTCCCCAAATTCCATTTCTATCTTTTCCGCAAGAATCATTTGTCTTGACTGCATAAAAAATTCCCTCCCATCCAAAATCAACATCCCGCTGCAAAGCACAACGCATCCAAAGGACGCTATGGTATTGACCCTCACGGGAATCAAAAAGGAGAGATTTTTCCACCAAAAAAAGGCCTGTCTCCTATCTGTTATCCGATACCTCTCCAAGTCAATAACCCCGCTGCATTCGCCAATCTGTAGTTGGCTTTCAGACACATTTTGCCCGCGGGAATCAACGCAGAAATCCTCTTCTGCGCGTCTGCAGCGTCATTTGCCGACACATCAACCGAAAGTTATCGAATAATAATCATCAGGATACCGCCTTTCACAAATTTCCCGGAACCCACAGGCCTGCCGCCTGTCTCCGGGATGTATTTTCATCATACAGTACGGGAGGGCCAGATGTCAAGGCACATTTGCCTGAAGGACAAATTCTGCCCGCGGGAATCAAAAAGACCTGCTTGCCCTTCCCCGCCGGACATGTTACTATAGAAGTACAAAATATTTCCCATGGAAGGAGAATCTAAAATGGCAAACAGAATCATGCTCAACGAAACTTCCTATCACGGCGCAGGCGCAATCTGCGAGATTGCCAACGAGGCTAAGGCCAGAGGCTTTCAGAAGGCTTTCGTCTGCTCCGATCCGGACCTGATAAAATTCGGCGTCACCGGAAAAGTAACAAAAGTACTGGACGATGCAGGACTTTCCTATGAAATCTATTCCGACATAAAGGCAAATCCTACTATCCAGAATGTACAGAACGGGGTAGCGGCATTTAAGAACGCCGGTGCGGATTACATTATTGCCATCGGCGGCGGTTCCTCCATGGACACAGCCAAGGCCGTGGGCATCATCATTGCCAATCCCGAGTTTGAGGATGTGCGCAGCCTGGAGGGCGTAGCTCCCACGAAGAAGCCCTGCGTTCCCATTATTGCGGTACCCACTACCGCAGGCACTGCGGCGGAGGTAACCATCAACTACGTCATTACCGACGTGGAGCGCAAGAGAAAGTTTGTCTGCGTAGACCCTCACGATATGCCTGTTGTAGCGGTGGTTGACCCCGATATGATGTCCTCCATGCCCAAGGGTCTGACGGCTTCCACCGGAATGGATGCACTGACACACGCCATTGAAGGCTATATCACAAAGGCTGCCTGGGAAATGACGGACATGTTCCATCTGAAGGCGATTGAAATTATCTCCAAATCTCTGCGGGGGGCTGTGGCAAACGAAAAGGAAGGCAGAGACGGCATGGCTCTCGGCCAGTACATTGCGGGAATGGGCTTCTCCAATGTGGGGCTGGGCATTGCACACTCCATGGCCCACACCCTGGGCGCTGTTTATGACACCCCGCACGGCGTGGCATGCGCCATGATGCTTCCCATTGTCATGGAATACAACGCGGAATGCACCGGTGAAAAGTACAGGGAAATCGCCCGGGCAATGGGTGTAAAGGGCGTGGACGAGATGTCACAGGCGGAATACAGAAAGGCTGCTGTTGACGCCGTAGCCAAATTATCCGTTGACGTGGGCATTCCCACAAAGCTGGAAGCATTGAAGGAAGAAGACTTAGACTTCCTGGCAGAATCCGCATTTGCAGACGCCTGCTGCCCCGGCAATCCCAAAGATACCAATGTGGAGGATCTGAAGGCGCTTTTCAGAAAGCTGATGTAAGCTTAACCGGCTTCGGGCCGAAGGCCGCAGTTTTCTGCTTGCATACTATATTCTGAGGGCAATCGGGAGAAGAACTGCTGCCCGGCAGAAATTCTGTCTGCCGGCGGCAGTTCTTTTTATTCCCGCGATAGTCAATATCCATGTGCTTCTTGAGCACATTGGGCTCAAATAGCACATTTTGCTTTGCAGCGTTTCAAATAAGCCGTAATAACACAGGAGAGACAAAACATGCCTTACAAATTCAAAGAATACAGAAAATCCCCCATACTGACGAATCACCTTCATATGGGCGGACAGGCTCCCGATGGAGAACGCATCGACGTTACAAGCCTGTATCTCACCCGTGGCGGAAAACCCTGGATCGGGGTAATGGGGGAATATCACTTTGTGCGGGACAGCCGCCATAACTGGTACCGGGAGCTTTGCAAGATGAAGGCGGGGGGTATCACCATTGCTGCAACCTATTTGTTCTGGATCTATCATGAGGAAACGGAAGGCGTCTTTGACTTTACCGGCGACAGAGATATCCGTCAGTTTATCCTGGAGGCCGGACGGGCCGGACTGGATGTGGTGATCCGCATCGGCCCCTGGGCCCACGGCGAATGCAGAAACGGCGGATTCCCGGACTGGCTGCTGCAAAAGCCTTATAAGCTGCGGGATAATAACAGCGCCTATCTGGAAAAGGTGCGCCTATGGTATGAACAGATTTACCGGCAGGTGCAGGGGTTATTCTATGAGGACGGCGGAAATATCATCGGCATTCAGTTTGAGAACGAGCTTGTCCACAGCGCGGCGCATTTACTGGCGTTAAAGGAGCTTGCGCTGGACATGGGATATAAAGCGCCCCTCTACACGGTAACCGGCTGGAACAGCGCCTATGGCGCGAAAATCCCCGTTGACGATGTACTGCCTGTATTCGGCGCGTACCCAGAAGCGCCCTGGACAGAGCATACAGATAAGCTTCCGCCTTCGCCGAATTATATGTTTGATACCATGCGGAACGACTCCGCCATCGGAAAAGATATGCTTACCGACACGGATGCGGAGGGCTGGCGGCTGCCCTATGAACGGTATCCCTTCGCCACCTGCGAGCTGGGCGGAGGCATTCAGGTGACCCACCATCGCCGTCCGCTTATAACGGGAATGGATATTTATGCCCTTTCCCTTGTAAAGCTGGGCTCCGGCAATAATCTTGCAGGCTACTATATGTATAAGGGCGGCACAAACAAAATCGGCGGCCTGTCCACCCTGAACGAATCAAAGGCAACGGGTTATCCCAACGATTATTCCGTACTGTCCTATGATTTCCAGGCTCCCGTTTCGGAATACGGCGAAATCCGGGAACAGTACAGGCTGCTGAATATGCTGCATCTGTTTGTAAATGATTTCGGTTCTGTTCTTGCACCCATGGAAACCGTGGAGGCTAAGACCCCTGCGGGGCCGGATGATCTGTCCTCCTTAAGATACTGTATGCGCACCGACGGAACCGGCGGGTTTGTATTTGTAAACCATTATCAGCGGCTGGAAAAGCTGGAGGACATTCACGGCGCAGCCTTTGACACAGGCAGTGTGCAGTTCCCTCCCGTTGACGTCTGCGGCGATATAAGCTTCATTTTCCCCTTTCACACAGATTTGTCGGGAAATATGCTGGAATACGCCACAGCCCAGCTTTTATGCCGGGAAGACGATGCTTATTTCTTTACGGAGATAGAGGGCATAACGCCGGAATATAAATTCAGGGGCGGAGAAATATACAGGCCCGAAAGCGGAGAAATCCTTAAGGTAAATAACATCCTGCTTGTAACCCTTTCTCCGGACCGGGCAAGATATGCCCGCAGGCTTTCCGGCAGGCTTTACATCGGCCACTGCTGCGATCTTTATGAATACGAGGACGAAATCCGTTCCGTGCAGGAGGGAGACTTTACCTATGACAGGTGGAGCGGCTTTACATTTGAGCAGCATGCCGTGAAAAAGGAATTCATACCGGCCAAAGTAACATTCGAGACCGTCGGCGAGCCTTTTGTCCCTCCTTACGCCGATGAGCTTAACATAGGCGGCGTCAGAAAAAGAACCTGGAAAAAAGTAACCGTATCCGGCGATGCAGGCTTTATCGAAATACCCGATCAATATGACGTGGCCCAGATTTACGCCGACGGCAGGCTGGCGGCGGACAATTTCTATTATGGCCGCCCCTGGCGGGTTCCGGCAAAGCTGCTTTACGGAAGGGAATGTTATCTGGTGATGTCGGAAATGAAGGATGATTTTTACAGGGAGTTTTGATTCCGACCCTTACTGCCGACAACGGGCAGGCTGCCTCTGACCGGAATGCCGACACGGCAGGCATGGAAAACGAGTCAGAAACCGAAAAGAATACCGAAACGGCTGCTGCCTTTCAATATATAGAGCTTACCGAGATAGAGGATTTTTACGGTGACAATTCCATGTATGAGGTTTATGCCCCCATGGGAAACAGCAACGAAGACGGCAATATCTTTTATTACGGCCACGGCCTCACCTATAACGCATGTGTTTACGGCTACGGCTTTGAATTGAATGAGTATCTGCTGGAGGCCTTGGAATCCTGGACGGCATTTGAAACAGAGGGCTGGCTGGACGACAATTCGGAATATACGGATGTTGAGATCAGCCGGGTACTGCAGAACGGAAAAGACCTCTATCAGGTTGTAACAGCCAAAAAGGAGGATCTGTTCGGAACGCCTTATGAAGTCAATCTTATCTATTACATGAATGATGTGGATCTGGACGTCATTAAAGCAGACGGCGGATGGGCCGCTGCCACCGAAGATCGCCTCAGACAGGAGCTTGCACTGGAAGAAGGGCCATATACCCTTGACTGGAATATGACCCTTCAGAAAAGCTGGTAATATCCTATATTCCGTTATTCCGCGCCCTTCAGCGCTTCCGTCATGTCAATTTCCCGGTTTTTCCGGGCTACCATCCGGCCCACCACAAGGGATGTGCCAAAGGTCACCAGAATACTGGTGCAGTAGGTCAGCGGCCCCAGGCACAGCTTCAGTTCGTACTCCGTGGCAAGGGCGGTAATCAACGCCTGCAGGGTCGCCACCCCTGCAGGCAGCCCGATGATTACTCCCAGCGCCGTCAGCCACACATTCTGGCTGATGAGCAGCCTGCCGATATGGCGGTCACGGAAGCCCAGCACCTTCAGGGTTGCCAGTTCTCTACTCCGCTCCACATAGCTCATCACCCCAAGGTTATACAGCACTACAAGGCCCAGAATCACCGCCCCCAGCACAAGCATCAGCACCATGATGTTCATAATGTCCATAAAGCTGTCATAGCTGTCCATAATCGTCTGCTTGTCCTGCTTTCCCGCTATCAGCGCCGAATCCTCTATTGTCTCGGAACGCCGGTCTGTATAAATGGAGCTGATGTGATAGGGAATGCCCACGCTCTCTGCGTATCCGTCCGTCATAACAATATTTTCCGTCAGCACCGATCGCAGGACGCCTGCCACCTTTACCCTGTATACTTCTTCACTGCCGTAAGGGGAAATCTCTATGGTATCCCCCACCTTTACATCATCCCCCAGCCGCAGGCACACATAAGCGCCGTCATCTGTCAGTTCCACATATTCGTTGTCCTCGTCCACAAACCGTATCAGATCATTTTCCGCGCCATACACCTCCAGTACCACCGTCTCCCCTTGAAAACTGATGCCGGAGGAAGCCACCCAGTCACCGTTCACACGCCGGGCAAGCTCTTCCGCCTCCCCGTTGGACGCCGTGTCGGACAGATTGATTTTGGTGGCATAATTGCTGATGCCATCGTCTAACAGAGCCATAAAGCCCTGCATGGTATCCTTCATTCCCATGCCGCCCACCAGAAGCAGCATACAGCCGATAACCCCGAACAGCGTCATGGCAGAACGGGATTTGTGCCGCAGCACATCCCGGATATTCCACTTTGTACCGAAGGGCAGCTTTTCCCACAGAGCCAGCCTCTCAAATACACTCTTCCTCATGGCCTTCGGCGTATAAGGCCGCAGCGCGTCTGCTGCAGTGCCTGCAAGCATCTTTCTGACGGACAGAAAGCTGATAAGGGTAAGCAGCCCCACCGTTCCGGCCATCACCGGAATGCAGAAGCCGGGCATTGCCAAAGACCAGTCCGGCAGGTCAAAATAAGTGCCCATCATGCCCTCTGGATTGATAATCACAGCGGCAAGCCCATATCCCAGAAAGACTCCCAGCCCGGTTCCAATCAGCCCGATCACAAAACCATAGGAGGTATAGTGCCTTAAAATACGACGGTCTTTAAATCCAAGGGCCTTTAAGGTTCCAATCTGGGTCTTCTCATTGGCCGCAATGCGGTGCATGGTAGTCACCATGGTCAGAATCCCTATAGCCAGAAAGAGCACGGGAAGAATGGAACCCATGGTCTTCCCCTCCTCCGTCTCGCTGAGCGCCCCCGCATAGGACACATGCGCTTCCTTGTCCGTAATCAGAATAGTACGGCCAAGTTTTTCTCTGACAGCTTCCTCCAGTTCCTGCTTATCCATATCCGAAATAATATTAATCTGAGGATAGAACCCCATTCCAAAAGCCTTTTCCAGCTTATCCGGCGACAGGTAGGCAAAGCCGAAATTTTCATAATCCGGCATCAGCTGATTTTCGTCTGCCGTGCAAATCATCATTTCCCCGCTTTTACAGAGTCCCACAACCTCTCCTGCCAGCTCCAGGCCGCTGTAATGCAGTACAAGCCTGTCTCCCAGGGCAATATCGTTCTTTTCGGCAAATTGATCCGACAGCCAGATTCCATCGGACGCCCGGTCATATTCCGCTCCCGCCGTCACCAGCATGGTGGAAACGTTATAATCCTCCGAAACCATCAGGGCAACGGACTTATTCCCATCTCCTGCCGCGGCATTCACGGAAAGGAAGCGGGTAGCCGCCTCCACGCCGGATATCTCCCGGATGGCCTGCACCTCCTCTTTTGTAAAACCGGTTTCCGAATACAGACGGAAATCCGCATATCGGGTTTGTTCGAAAAAGGAGCCCGTATCCTCCTCAATACTTTTCCACTCAATATTAAAACCCAGAAATACTCCCATACCTATGGCAACCATAATCACCATGGAGATAAACTGCGCCTTGTACCGCCGGGCCGTGCGAAACAGCTTGCGAATTAACATAACAACCTCCTTACCAGTCTATCTGATCCGGGTCAAGGGGACTGTTCTGTTCCTCACAGGATCTGATTTTACCGTTCTTTACCCGGATTACCACATCCGCCATTTTTGCAATGTTCTGGTTGTGGGTCACAATGACAATGGTCTTGCCGTGCTCCCTTGCCATTTTCAGCAGCAGCTTCAGCACCAGCACTCCCGTCTCCGAATCCAGCGCTCCCGTAGGCTCGTCGCAGAGCAGAATCTTCGGATTTTTTGCAAGAGCTCTGGCAATGGACACCCTCTGCTGTTCCCCGCCCGAAAGCTCCGATGGGAAATTTTTTCTGTGGTCCGAAAGCCCCACCTCCTCCAGCATTTCTTCCCCCGAAAGGGCATTGGGCGCAATCTCCTCCACCAGCCTGACATTTTCAAGCACCGTAAGGGTGGGGAGCAGATTGTAAAACTGAAAGACAAAGCCAACGGTAGAAGCACGGTAATCCGCCAGCTCATTATTGTTCAGAGTGGAAATGTCTTTGCCGTTCACAATGATTTTGCCGTCGGTGGGACTGTCCAGTCCTCCCAGCATATTTAAAAGGGTGCTCTTTCCCGCCCCGCTGGGCCCTAAGATAACCACAAATTTTCCTTCCTCCAGCGTCATATCCACATGGTTCAATGCCCACAGCTCATGGTCTCCGCTGGTGTATACTCTTGAAACATCTTTAAACTCAACAATGGCCATACTTTTCCTCCCGTTATTCATGTCAGGAGCCGGTATCCTGCCCGCTCCACCTTTTCCCTTATCAGATCGTCCGGCACATCTGCGGCATAGGAAACCGTCAGCTCCCCTTTCTTCAGACTGACCCTTCCCGCAGCTCCCTTTATGTCGTTGACGGCCTCCTCCACTCTGCCTTTACAGTGTTCACAGTGCATACCTTCCACCTGAAAGGTTTTCCGGTACAGCACCTTGGACAGCTTTTTCTTTTTTATCTTTACGCTTCCGCCTCCGCAGCAGCCACCCTGTCCTTTAAAGTGCCTGACTGTAGAGCGGATTCCCACCGCCAGAATCACAATGACAATTACAATAATCACTACATTTTCCATAGGTCACATATTCTCCCTGCCATGATTCTCAAAAATCGGCGCCTTTCTTCATGCTGCGCCGGAGCTTTCATCAAAACCGTAAAAGACTTCCGAACCGACATTTCCTGTCCGGCCCGGAAGTCTTTCTCACAGCTTCTTCTCTCCGGTTTCGCCGCATTGTCCTTTGCAGCTGCCACCGCACTGTCCGCTGCCGCACTGCTTCGCATAGGGGCAGCCTATGCAGGTTTCACCCCGCTTTTTCGCTCTGTACAGATAAAATATAATACTGCCGATAATACACAGAAGAATTACAACGATGATAAAATTCTCCATGCCAGCCTCCATACTGCTATCAAATAACTGTTCGGATGAAGAATGCCATGTGACGGCACGTCACATTTTTCAAGGCATTCTTCGGCGTGAGATTTAGTACTTCTTCGCGAAGCAGCCCTTGCTGCGAGCGAAAATTGCCGAAGGCAATTAGAAGTACTTCTCACGCTGCCAGTGCATACTCCGCTTTCAGCTGCTTATCCGTCCTTATGACAAGGGCCGCCACTACAGCTGCTATAACTGCCACAGCCGCCAATCCTGCAAGAGCAGCCCCCACATTTAAGGTATCAGGCACCGTGATAAGCGTACCGATGGTATATACCAGATAAGCAACCGTGTAGCCCACGCCCAGCTGCAGTCCGATACCGCCCCAGACCCATTTTGCGCTCTTCATCTCGGAATTCATTGCACCGATTGCCGCAAAGCAGGGCGGAGTGTAAAGGTTAAACATAAGATATGCAAGAGCTGCAACCTTGGTGATTCCTATGATGGCTGCCGCTTCTGCGCCGTCACCGATAAGTTCAAGCTCTTCCACGTCAATCAGGTTCTCAAGACCCACAAAGCATACCGCCAGAGTGCCCACTACATTTTCCTTCGCAATAAATCCGGTCACTGCCGCCGCTGCCAGCTGCCAGCTTAAGACGCCCACAATGGGCACCAGCAGATAAGCAAAGGGCGTTGCGATAGACGCCAGAATGGAGGAGCTTGCCGCTCCGGGTTCATCTCCCACCACCTTCAGGCTCCAGGTAAAGGTCTGCATAATCTGAACCACTGTGTTGCACAGCAGAATAATGGTAGCCGCCTTGACAATGTATGCCCAGCCCCGGCTGCACATGGACTTGAAAGCTCCCCACAGGGAAGGAATCTTATATTCCGGCAGTTCAATGATGAAGAAGGACTTTCTTGCCTTATATCCCGCAATCTTATTTACCAGAAGCGCTCCCAGGAAAATCAGCACAATGCCGGAAAGATACATCAGCGCGCTTACCCAGCCTGCGCCCCCGAAGAAGGAGCCTGCAAAAAGGGCAATCACGGGAATCTTTGCACCACAGGGCATAAAGGGAGACAACATGGCCGTAGCCCTGCGCTCGCGATCGTTGCGGATGGTACGGCTTGCCATAATGCCGGGAACCGCACAGCCGATGGTGATGACAAAGGGAATCACGGACTTGCCGGAAAGCCCTACCTTTTTGAAAATAGGGTCAAGCACCACTGCCACTCTGGACATGTATCCGCAATCCTCCAGAAGCGCGATCAGGAAGTACATTACCATAACCAGCGGCAGGAAGCCGATGACCGCAATCACGCCGCCGATCACGCCGTCCACCAGCAGGGCCGACAGCAGAGGAGAAGCATTTTCCAGCAGTCCGCCCACCCATTCCTGGAAGGTCTCCAGCCAGCCCACCAGGGTGTCGGCAAAGAAGGGGCCGACCCATGCCTGGGATATTTCAAACACCAGCCACATCACCACCGCAAAGATGGGGATGCCCAGCCACTTATTAGTCAGAACCGCGTCTATCTTGTCGTTGATATTCTTTTCTTTGGTCAGGACCTTACGGGTCTCCACCTCTTTTACAATCTTGTTCACAAAATCAAAACGCTTGCGGTCAGCTGTTTCCACAGCGGTTTTATCCGTTAAATCCACATCCCCCTGGCTGTAAGGAGCCTTCTGAAGGGTATTTGCATGGGACACTGCCGCTTCCACTACCTCCTTCAGTCCTTCTGCAGAGGTGGAAACCGTATTGATTACCGGGCAGCCCAGCTTTGCAGACAGCGCAGCAGTATCAATCTTTGTCTCCTTTATCTGGTTGATGTCGCTCTTGTTCAGGGCAACTACCACAGGAATGCCCAGCTCCAGGAGCTGTGTGGTAAAGAACAGGCTGCGGCTCAAATTGCTGGCGTCCACAATATTGATGATAACATCCGGATTCTCCTTCTTTACATAGGCGCTGGTAATGCTCTCCTCACTGGTAAAGGGAGACATAGAGTAAGCGCCGGGAAGGTCAACGGCAATCAACTGCTCCGCTCCGCCGTAATAAGCCTTTTTGATAGGGTGTTCCTTCTTATCCACTGTGACACCCGCCCAGTTTCCCACCTTTTCATTGCGCCCCGTCAGGGCATTGTACATTGTTGTCTTGCCGGAGTTGGGATTACCGGTCAATGCGATTCTCATAGGAATTCCCTCCTTTAAAACATTTAACTATATGCTAATCCTTTCGGAATTAGTCTCTTGCAATAAATATTAGCTTCATCTAACCCGTGGGCAAAAAAAATATGTGTCTCATCGCGATTTCCCGCCTGCCGCCGTGAATACAGAATCACTGCTTTATGCCGGGGACGAACAGCCCGCTGTCTTTTTCAGACGCAGATAGCTTCCGCCAACTGATTGTCAATATTATACCTTCCATCCTTGATGGAAACCACACAGCCGCCCTTTAAACGGGAAACCACGGTGATAGGCTCCCCGCTGTAACACCCAAGGGAAAACAGAAAGGCGCTTAATTCCTCGTCATCTGTCTCAATCTGCTGAATTACATATTCTGTTCCTTCTACGGCATCCTTCAGCGTCATATCCGCCACCATCTGTCCTTTCAAAGTTATCCTGAACTGCATCTGATTAGCACCCGCTAACCCATGCGTCAAAAAAGTGGTTAGCATTTACTAACCACTAATATATTACCCACCGGAATCGGTTTTGTCAACCCCTTCACGCTAATTTTTTGTATTATTTCAGCTATTATTTTAATGGTGCCGCCAGGTAGTCCTGGAAAACAGAATCAAAATCGGGAAAATCTCCAGTCTGCCCGCCAGCATATCTACGATCAGCACCAGCTTGGAAAAGGTGCTGTAGACGGAGAAATTACAGGTGGGCCCCACCATCTCAAAGCCCGGCCCGATATTGTTGAAGCAGGCCAGCACCGCTGAAATGTTGGTGGTAATGGAAAGACCGTCCAGGGAAATCAGCAGGCAGCTGACGCCCATAATAATGACATAAGCTGCCAGATAAGCGTTTGTATTCTGCAGAACCTTCTCGCTTATGGGATTCCCGTTCATGCGCACGGTCTCCACCTTCTGGGGATGTACCACCTGACGCACACTCCGCCGCAGGCTCTTAATCACCAGAAGCATTCTGCCGCACTTAAATCCTCCGCCGGTGCTGCCCGCGCTGGCTCCTATCACCATCAGGCACAGCAGAATCGCCTTGGAAAAGCCCGGCCACAGGTCGAAATCCGTGGTAGCAAAGCCTGTGGTAGTCACAATGGAGGCAACCTGGAACGCCGCATGGCGAACGGTCTCACGAAACGTCCCGTAAAAGCCCTTCAGATTCAGCGCAATCAACAGGATACTTCCCACCACAACCCCTAAGTACAGGCGAAGCTCTTCATCCTTAAGCACTGCCTTGAACTGCCGGATAAGCAGCATGTAATAGCAGCTGAAGTTCACACCGAACAACAGCATGAACACGGTACACACATTCTGAATATAGGGACTGTAGCCTGCTATGCTGTCATTCCGTACGCCAAATCCGCCGGTTCCCGCCGTTCCCAGAGCGGTACATACCGACTCAAACAGGGACATTCCGCCAAGCAGCAGGAAAATCACATTCAATATGGTGAGTATAATATAAAGCAGATACAGGATACTCGCCGTCTTTTTCATTCTGGGCACCAGTTTGCCCACATTGGGCCCGGGGCTTTCCGCACGGAGCAGGTGCATTGTAAAGCCGTTGTCGCTGCCGCTCACAGAGGAAATAGCCAGCAGGAACACCAGAACCCCCATGCCTCCCAGCCAGTGGCTGAAGCTCCGCCAGTACAAAATTCCTTTGGGAAGTCCCTCCACTGCCGGCAGGATGGAAGCTCCCGTGGTGGTAAAGCCGGATACAATCTCAAAAAACGCATCAATAAACTTGGGGATCGCGCCTGAAATACAGAAAGGAAGGCATCCCAGCAGACTCATGATAATCCAGCTGATCCCTACGCAGGCAAGCCCTTCCTTGGCATAAAACTTATTCTTGGAACCCCGGCTGAGCCCTATCAGCAGCCAGGCTGCCGCCAGTATGATAACCAGGCTCCACCCAAACCCCCGTACGGCCTCAAACTCTCTTTGAAACAAACTGATTAACAGCGCCGGCACCATGAATACCCCTTCCACCAACAGTATTCTGCCGACAAATCTTCCCATCATTTTATAGTTCATGGCATTTCTCACCTATTAATAATCCTGCTATTCAAAAATATCATTGAGCTGATAAATTCCCCGCTCCCTGTCCGTCACAATAATCAGGGTATCTCCCCGCTCAAAGAAAGAGTCGCCGCCCGGAATCTCCTGCCTGGGACCCTTGGTGATGCAGCCCACCAGAACCCCCTTTTTCAGCTTCAGATGCTTCAGCGGTTCCCCGCAATGTCTGGTATTTTCATCCACTGCAAACTCCATTGCCTCCATCTGCCCATCCGCAATGGTGTGTACCGTCAGGGCGGCGCCTGTCTGGTTTTTCATGGCCCGCACATAGCGCACAATGGTATTACAGCAGAGCTCCTTGGGGCTGATGACGCTGCCCAGCGCCAGATTGCCCAGGATATTGGCATTGTCCATGCGCCCCAGCTTTGTGATGACCTGGGGTACGCCGCAGCTGGTGCCGTACAGGGATATTACCATGTTCAGCTCATCCAACCCCGTCATAGTCACCAGGGCGTCGCAGTCCGAAATGCCCTCGCTCTCCAGCAGGAACTGGCTGCTGGCGTCCCCCTGTATGATGCAGGCCCCCGGCAGCATTGCCGCCAGCGTTTCACATCTGGCCCTATCCCGCTCTATCAGCTGCACGCCGATTCCGCTGCTCAACAGCAGCTTTGCCAGATAATAGCTGACCCGGCCGCCTCCGCAGAGAATCACCCGCTTTACCTTGTGGGTGATAATCCCCAGATTCTTCAACAACAGCGTCAATGTATCCGACGGCGCCGTTACAAAGATCCTGTCGCCCTCCCGCAGGACAAAATTTCCGTCCGGCGCCACCGCCGTGCCCTTGCGCAGCACCCCGCAGACCAGAATCTTGCATTTCACGATACTGTTCATATCGTTCAGCGCCACATTGCAGAGCTTGCTGTTCTCGTCCAGCCGCAGCTCCACAATCTCTACCCTGCCTCTGGCAAAGGTATCCCGCTTCAGGAATCCGGGATACCGCAGCAGCCTGGCCGTCTCCGCCGCCGCCTGCTTCTCCGGATTCACCGACATGGACAGGGCAAACATCTCCCGCAGGGCATAAATCTGCTCGGTATATTCCGGGTTCCGCACCCTGGCTATGGTATGAATCCCCGGATTCATACCATGAGCCGTCATGCAGCACAGCAGGTTAATCTCATCCGCCCCCGCCATGGCAATCAGTAAATCCGCTTCCTTTACACCGGCCTGTTTCAGTACATCCATGGACGCGCAATTCCCCTGCACCACCATGATGTCATACCGCTCTTCACTGGATTCCAGCGCATTGGGGTTGGAATCTATCAGGGTCAGGTCATCCCCTTCTGCCGAAAGCTGCCTGGTCAAGGCAGCTCCCATTTTGCCGTCTCCGGCAATAATAATCTTCACAGCTCTGCACTCCTTTTTTCATACTTTCCGTCATGCCGCCTACGGGATAATCCTGCGCACTGCCAATATAGTCCGGTACTGCGCCCGACTGACCTTGATGCCGGTCTTGGCGCTGCTGGCATGTACAATCATGCCGCTGCCGATATACATTGCCACATGCCCGTCGTAACAGATCAAATCCCCGGGCTGAGCGTTTTCATAGGCCACCCCCGTCCCGGCGCTCCTTTGCTGGTAGGAGGTTCTGGGTATACTGTATCCGAATTCCTGATAAACCCTGTAGGTAAATCCGGAACAGTCCGCTCCGTTTGTCAGGCTGGTTCCGCCGGATACATAAGGATTGCCCACATACTGGCAGGCAAACTTTGCAATTCTCTTGCCCAGGTCGCTTCCGGCGGCGCTGTCGATAAGGGCGGTGTAGCTGGTGGTGGCAATGGTCATATTGGCCGCATTCTGGGCTGCCTGCAGCTGCTTCAGCTTCTGCTGATCCTGCTTGAGCAGTGTTTTTGCCACATTGGCCTCCCGCTGGGCCTTTGCAATCTCAGCATCAAAATTTGCGGATTCACGCCTTTTTTTGTCCAGCTTTACATCCAGATCCGCCTTCAGATCCCGCAGCTCTGTCTCGTCCGCCTGCAGCGCCAGCCTGTCCTGTTCCAGACCGTCCCGCTGAACCTCCAGTTCAGCCTTTTCCAGCTCCAGCCGATCCCACAGGTCATGCACCTGGTTCTTGGCCTCTATATATGCCTCCAGTCTTCCTACGCTGTACTCGTATACTTTTTCAATGTAATCCATCTGGTTCAAAATATCGGAAAGCCCTTTCCCTTCCAACAGGGAACTCAGGTAAGACGCCTCCTGATTCTCATACACCATGCGGGTGCAGTCTATCATATTCTGCCGCTGCATCTCCTCCCGCTCCACGGCGGCGTTGTACTCCGCCTCGGTAGCCTCTATCTGTACCTGTTTATCCGCAATCTGGTTCCCCTTCTCCGCAAGCTGCGTCTCCTTCTCCTCAATCTGATCCTCCAGCACACTGATGCTGGCCATGGTATTGATAATCTCCGCATTCAAATCGGAAATCTGCTCTTCAATCAGATCCTGCTCATCCTCAAGGCCCGAAATCTGGTCTATCAGAGCCTGAATCTCCTGCTCCCGCCTGCGGATGTCCTCCTCCACCTCCCCGATGGTAGTTGCTTCCGCCACCAGAGATTCCGAAGAAATATAACAGACCGCCCCTGCGGTCAGGCCGATCACCAATAGACAGCTGATGTATTTTCCGATGTTTTGTCCGATGTATTTTCTCATGGAAAAAGCATACCACATTTCGATATGCTTTTCACCTGTAAAATTATTAATTTTTCGGCGGCCCGTGAAAGCCTTCCGCTTTACAGTTCGCAGTTATTTACCGTCCTGGGGAAGGGCACCACGTCCCGGATATTGCTCATGCCCGTAAGGTACATAACACATCTTTCAAAGCCCAGTCCGAAGCCTGCGTGGCGCACGGAGCCGTATTTGCGCAGGTCAAGGTAGAAGCCATAGTCTTCCTTATTCAGGCCCAACTCCTCCATTCTCCGCTCCAGAACCTCCAGCTTATCCTCCCTCTGGCTGCCGCCGATAATCTCACCGATGCCCGGCACCAGGCAGTCCATGGCTGCAACGGTTCTGCCATCCTCGTTCAGCTTCATATAGAAGGCCTTGATTTCCCTGGGATAATCCGTCACAAACACAGGGCGTTTGAAAACCTCCTCCGTCAGATATCGCTCATGCTCCGTCTGCAAATCACAGCCCCAGAACACCTTATAGTCAAAAGCATCGTTGTGCTTCTCCAGAATTTCGATTGCCTCCGTGTATGTCACATGCCCGAAATCCGAGTTTGCCACATGCTCCAGCCGCTCAATCAGGCCCTTGTCCACAAACTGGTTAAAGAACGCCATCTCCTCCGGCGCGTTTTCCAGCACATAGCGGATAATATATTTCAGCATACTCTCCGCCAGCAGCATGTCATCCTTTAAATCCGCAAACGCCATCTCCGGCTCAATCATCCAGAACTCTGCCGCATGGCGGGTGGTATTGGAATTCTCTGCCCGGAAAGTAGGCCCGAAGGTATATACATTTTTAAAGGCAAAGGCATAGGTCTCCACATTCAGCTGGCCGCTGACGGTGAGGTTGGTGGCCTTTCCGAAAAAGTCCTGACTGAAATCCACCCTGCCGTCACCGGTTTTCGGTATATTTTCCAGATCCAGGGTAGTCACCTGGAACATCTCGCCTGCTCCCTCACAGTCGCTTCCCGTAATCAGGGGCGTGTGTACATAGACAAAATGCCGCTCCATGAAAAAGCTGTGAATTGCATATGCAATCAGGGAGCGCACGCGGAATACGGCCTGAAAGGTGTTGGTTCTGGGCCGCAGATGGGAAATCGTGCGCAGATACTCAAAGGTATGACGCTTCTTCTGTAAGGGATAATCCGCAGTGGAGGGCCCTTCTACCAGAACCTCCGCCGCCTGCATTTCAAAGGGCTGCCTGGCATCCGGCGTGGCCACAATGGTGCCGGTGATTACCAGCGCGGCTCCCACGTTCATTTTGCAAAGCTCCTGAAAATTAGGGAGCTTTTCCCCGTACACCACCTGCAGGGGTTCAAAAAAGGTTCCGTCGTTGATTACAAGAAACCCGAAATTCTTAGAGTCCCTGTTGCTGCGCACCCAACCGCCTACGGTAACCTCCCTGCCGATATAGTTTTCCCTGCTGCGATATAATTCTCTGATGTCTGTTAAATCCATAGCTCCGACTCTCCTTTCGTCCTGCTAATCATCCATTCCGCTGCTGACGGCAGTTTTTTCCGTCAGGTACTCCAGCACCTTTTCATTCATATAGTCATTGCGATAGTCTTCCCTGTCGCCGCTGCCCACATACTCCTCCACGGAAGCGTATCCTGCCTCTTCCGCCTCCTCCTGAAGCCTGGACTCCAGCTCCTCATCACTGATTTTCAGGCCCTCCCTGTTGGCAATGGCCTGCAGCATCAGATCCTGCTTCAGATACTCCTCCGCGTACTGGTTAATTACATTTTCGCTGGTGTTTCCGTAGAAGTAGGATGCGTACTGATCCAGGGTCAGCTGGTAGCGGTAAGCGTACATTGTAAGCACCTGGGACCACATCTGCCGATACGGCTCCAGCAGTTCCTCCGGCAGCTCCTTAAACTCACATCTCTCCATGAGAATATCTGTAATACCGCTTTGTACGTTGTATTCATATTCGGAATACAGATAATCATAAGCATACTGATGAAACTCCGCCACGGTATTCACGCCCCTGAGGCCGAGAGCCGACGCCATGGAGACCACCACCTCATCCTCCATGTCCGCCTCTTCCACCCACACCGGCTGTATACATCTCACCGTAACCGTAAACACCACTGCCTTGCCGGCCATCTCCGGGCTGTAGTTCTCCGGAAAGGTTAAGTTCAGATCCACGGTCTCCCCCGGCATGACGCCCACAAGCCCTTCTTCAAAGCCGTCGATAAACTGCCCGCTGCCGATGGCAAGCGTGGCATTCTGTGCCGTGCCGCCGGCAAAGGCCACGCCGTCCTCTTTTCCCTCATAATCAATAAAAACCGTATCCCCTACGGCCACTGCCCGGTCCGTAATTCCCCCGTACTCCGGCGTAACATAATTGATATAGGTATTGCTCATCAGAGTTTTCAGTTCTTCCTCATCCACTCCGATTACATCCACGGCTACCTCAAAGCTGCTGTAATCCCCAAGAGTTACATACTTGTCTACCTTCATCTGATTCAGAGGCTTGTCCGTATCGCTGCCGCAGCCCGTCATCAGAACGGCCGCCGCAAACGCCGCAAGCATTCCCGCCAATTTCTTTTTCATAAACTCCTCACTTTCTGTTCTGTGAAGTCAATACCCCGCGGCATTCTGCCAACCGTCCAAGCCGGCCATGGCGGCTTGAAGCATGGCCGTTCGGCTCATTGCCCGCAGAAATAAAAACGCTTAGATTATCATAATATCACGCCCTCGGATTTTTTGCAATTACAACAATGGGGACAGCAGCCTGCACACCTGCTCCTTAAAGCGGATTTTCAGCTTCCTGGCGGCATAGGAATCTCTTGTGACCCGGGTGCAGCGCTTTAAATCCTCCTGAAACAGACGCTCCATCTCCCGCGCCTTCTCCGCGCTGTACACCACCGCGTTCACCTCAAAATTCAACGCAAAGCTGCGAATATCCATATTGGCAGTGCCATAGCAGAACACCTCGCCGTCCAGAATGATTCCCTTGCTGTGCAGAAATCCGTTTTCGTATATATAACAGTTTGCCCCTGCATTCAGAAGCTGACCCATATAGGAATAAGTCGCCCAGTACACAAAAGGATGATCCGGCTTACAGGGTATCATAAGGTTGACCTCAATACCGGAACGCACCGCGATGAGCAGCGCGCTCAATACTGCCTCATCGGGAATAAAATAGGGAGTCTGAATACAGATTCGCCTTTTTGCCTTGGTAATCAGCCTGATATAATTATCCCTGATTTGCTGCAGGGAATTGTCCGGCCCACTGCTGATAATCTGCACGTCGCAGTGATCCCGCACCCCCGCAGGCGGCTCTCTGAACCATTCCTCCTCTCTGACCAGGTGCTCGCCAGCCGCATAGTCCCAATCCAGAACAAAGCGCAGCTGCAGACCCATGACGCCGGTTCCCCGGATGCGCAGATGAGTATCCCGCCAGTAACCGAATTTATCATCCAGCCCGATGTATTCCCTGCCGATATTAAAGCCTCCCACATAGGCCGATTTATTGTCAATTACCACGATTTTACGATGGTTCCTGTAATTGATGCGCAGCTGCAGCCTGCCCAGCAGGGCGGGGAAAAATTCCGCCGTATGAACCCCTGCCGCCTCCAGCTGTTTCCAGCAGCTGCGCCCTGTCCTCCGGCATCCCATGCCGTCAAACAGCACCCGCACCGTCACGCCCTGCGCCGCCTTCCGCTTCAGCACCTCCGCGATCCGCTGAAACAGCACGTCGTTGCGAATGATATAATACTGTATATGAATAAAATGTTCCGCCTTCTCCATATCCGCAATCAGAGCGTCAAACTTCTCGTTTCCGTCCGTGAAAATATCTATGTCATTTTCCTCCAGCAGGATAGCGTCCGCCGTCTCCATATTGTACATGATGAGATCGGTATAACCCTCTATATCCGCCTTTTTCTCCTTACCGGAGTTTGTTTTAAGCTTCAGCTTCTGATCCCGGATAATATGGTGTAAGTCCTCCTCCAGTTCCTTTTCCCGGAACATTTTCCGCTTGTGCATATCTCCGCCCAGAAACAGATAGAGAATAAACCCCACGCCCGGCAGGAAAAACAGCAGAAGCAGCCATGCCCAGACGCTCTTGGGGTCACGCCGCTCAAAAAACACAATGACGACGGCAAACAGCAGATTACAGAAAAACAGGCCGCCCAGCACAAAAGATATAATTTCCCACACAGCGTTCATGTTATCCATCAAAAAATCTCCCAAAGTATAATGTGCCGCGTCAGCGGCTGCAGGACAGCCGGGCTGCTGCGAAGTACGCGTCATCAGAATCAGTATACCACATTATCACTTAAAATGTACAAAATCCTGTAAAAGTCCTGTTGCCTATCCGCCGCCACCTGTGCTAAAATGTAATATATATGTAGGAGGCTTTTTAATATGAAGACATGGGTAATTGTATTGATTGTGATTGCAGTGGTGATTATCGCCGTTATTGCCGCCCTGTACTTTCTGGGGAAAAAGATGCAGAAAAAGCAGGCGGAACAGCAGGAAGTGCTGGAGGCCAACAAACAGACCGTTTCCATGCTGATCATTGACAAAAAAAGAATGAAGCTGCGTGAGTCGGGGCTGCCCCAGATGGTTATCGACCAGACCCCTAAGGCCATGCGGGGTTCCAAGCTGCCCATCATCAAAGCAAAAATAGGGCCGCAGATACTTTCCCTGATCTGCGATGAAAAGATTTTTGAATCCGTTCCCGTAAAAAAAGAGGTTAAAGCTGTTGTCAGCGGTATTTACGTTCTCAGCGTAAAGGGGCTTCACGGAAAGCCGGACGCCAAGCCCGTCAAAAAGAAGGGCCGCTTTAAGCGGCTTATGGAGGCGGCTCAGGAAAAGGCAGGCGCAAAACCCATTAAGTAAACGGACATCACATGAAACCGGCCCTTTGCGGGGGCCGGTATTTGAGTAATTATGTACAAATTGCCATTGCCCCGGAGGGTTCTATGAATCAGCATTCGTTAAATATGAATCCGCATACGATAGAGGCGTATGCCAAAATCAATCTTGGCCTGGATGTTATCGGGAAGCTGCCAAACGGCTATCATCAGGTGAAAATGATCATGCAGTCCGTAGAGCTCCGGGATGAACTGACCTTAAAGATAATTGAGGGGTCCAATGTACTGACAACGGACTCGGCAGAGCTTCCCCCCACGGAGGACAACCTGATTCTCAGGGCAGCCAACCTGATGGAGGAGACTTATTCCCTGAATGGATGGGGTGTGCGGATCCGGCTGCGGAAAAATATTCCTATTGCGGCGGGTATGGCCGGAGGCAGCGCCGACGCTGCAGCTGTCATGAGGGCCATGAATGTTCTCTTCGGCCTGCATGTTCCCGACGAGGAGCTGATGGCTCTCGCCGTATCCATAGGCGCAGACGTCCCCTACTGCATCCTCGGCGGCACCGCCCTCGCAGAAGGTATCGGAGAAAAGCTGACTGCCCTGCCTCCCCTTCCCGCCTGCCATATACTGATAGCAAAGCCGGACGTCAGCGTCTCCACCAAATATGTCTATGAGCACTTGGATTCCGCAGGCATCCGGCATCACCCCGACATCGACGGAAGCGTGGCTGCCATCCGGGAAGGCAGTCTGGCAGGTGTTTTAAGCCGCATGGAAAATGTGCTGGAATCCGTAACCATTCCCGCCCATCCGGTCATCGCGTCCATAAAGGCAAAAATGCTGGAGCTGGGTGCGGCCGCCAGCCTGATGAGCGGCAGCGGTCCCACGGTGTTCGGCATTTTCACGGAGCAGGCAGCGGCAGAGTATGCTTTACGGCAGCTGGAGGCGGCGGGCCTTGCAAAGCAGGTCTTTCTCACTGCGCCCTGCAATCCTTTGAAAAGCAGGAGTACGGCGGCACAGTCAATAACCCCGCTGTGAGCATCGGGGCATGGATCCTCGCGGCATTCGTCAAATGCTCGTGCAAGCACGGCACTTGACTCATTGCTCGCGGAAATAAACGGCTCACGGGAACAAAGCACAACAGGTTACAGGAAAGGCACGGGTACTCAATATGCAGGATTTCTTACAATTAGATATGGATGAATCCCTGCCGCTGCGGGACGTAGTCTGCAATACTCTCCGGCGGGCGATCCTTCTGGGTGAGCTGAAGCCCGGCGAGCGGCTTATGGAAATCCATCTGGCCGACAGGCTCGGCGTCAGCCGCACCCCTATCCGGGAAGCCATCCGCAGGCTTAAAGCGGAAGGCCTCGTCACCATGGTTCCCCGCAAAGGTGCAGAGGTGGCGCAGATTACGGAGAAGAGCATGAACGATGTGCTTGAAGTGCGCCGGGCGCTGGACGCGCTTTGTGTGGAGCTTGCCTGCGACCGCATTGCCCCGGAGGAACTGGAAGCGCTGCGGCTGGCCTGCGAAAACTTTGAAGCCGCTGTCAGGACGGCGGACGCAAAGGAAATTGCTCATGCAGACGTGGCCCTCCATGACATTATTGTCCGGGCAACCGGCAACCAGAGACTGATTCAACTGGTCAATAACCTCTCCGAGCAGATGTACCGTTATCGGTTTGAATATATTAAAGACACCAGTCAGCATGAAACCCTGGTGGAGGAGCATAGAATAATTTATCAGAGCATTGTAAACAAGGATAAAAAGACGGCGGCGGAAGCGGCAAAGACCCATATTGACAACCAGGAGCAGGCAATTATCCGCCGGATACGGCTTGACAGAGAAAAAGGAAAATAACGGCAGTAACCCGGTATAGGTTACAAATCTTCGGCAATACTTGTACCAATACAGCTTATACGGTATTGGAAAGGCAGGTTATCGCATGAAGAAAAACGGAATACGCGTTATAGCAGCAGTATGCGCAGCGCTGGGCTGGTGGGGACTGTTTTACCCCGGTCTCACCCTGACGCCGGACACCGTCCGTATCATCTGTGAGGACGAAGACGGCGAAGAAGTCCTGTCAGAGGTTCCGGAAGCCTTTGACGGCGAACTATATCTGGAGCTTCTGGGGACAGATCCCGGCAGCATCCGCTTCCGCAGCAGACTGCTCACCGGGCTGAACGCTTTTTGGGAGGCTTTTTCATGGGACAAATCAACAAAGAACTGATGCACAGGGACGCCCCTATCGGGGTCTTTGATTCCGGTGTGGGCGGTCTTACCGTAGCCCGGGAAATCATGCGTCAGATTCCCAACGAAAAAATTATTTATTTCGGAGATACCGCCAGAGTGCCTTACGGCAGCAAGTCGCAGGAAACGGTAACCCGCTATTCGGAGCAGATCGTCCGGTTCCTGCGGACCTTTCAGGTCAAGACCATCGTGGTGGCCTGCAACACTGCCAGCGCCTACGCCCTTGACACTCTGGAAAAGGACATTGACATTCCTATCATCGGCGTGATAAAGCCGGGGGCTAAGACCGCCACGGAGGTGACCCGCAACGGGCGCATCGGCGTGATTGCCACAGAGGCCACAATCAGCAGCCAGATGTACACAAAATACATAACCAAATTAAACAGCGCCGTCACCATTTACGAAAAGGCATGCCCGCTCTTTGTTCCCCTTGTGGAGGAAGGCCTCTGGAAGGATCCGGTGACGGATGAAATTGCCCGCCGCTATCTGACGGAGCTGATTGACATTGATATTGACACCCTGATCTTAGGCTGCACCCACTATCCCCTGATTCGTTCCACCCTGGGCAGAATCATAGGTGAAGAGGTGACGCTGGTAAACCCGGCCTATGAGACTGCCCTGGAGCTGAAGCAGATGCTGGCTGAAACGGATATGCTGAACGAGGAGGAGCCGGGCCTGGGCAGCAACCAATACCGGTTTTACGTCAGTGATAAGGCGGAAAAATTTGTCCGCTTTGCCAACTCTATCATCAATTACGGCATTCTCTCGGCAAAAACAGTGAATATTGAGGATTATTAGGCGTGAACAGGGATGTGGAAATAACCGTGGCCGGAACCCAGGACGGCGGCAGCGGAAAGGAAACCGTAACCCGCTATCGAACCACGGGACAATATTTTGAAAAGAACGGCTGCCGGTATCTCCTTTATCAGGAGCAGGCTGACCAATCAGAAACGCCTGCTGCAAATACTCTGAAAATAAAAGGAAACAGGTTGGAGCTGTCCCGAAAGGGCGGCGTTCACTGCCGCATGGTTTTTGAACCGGGGCAGACCCACCCCACGGACTATGTCACAGTCTATGGCGCCCTGCGGCTGGAGGTATGTACGGAAGATTTAAAATGCCTGTGGACGGAGACCGAAGCCCGGATTCGGATTACATACCGCTTATTGACGGCAGGCGGGCTTTTGTCCGAAAACAAGCTTGTCATAAAAATAAGAAATATTTCGTCAGAGGCCTAAATTTTTTTCCTGCATTTGCCGAAATATATAATACCAAATCATGGATGATGCGTCCGGCATGGACGAAAAAACGGCGTAATACCGCCAGAAAAGAGGGATCCCAATGAGTGTAAACGGAGTTACATCACAAGTTCAGGCTGTGTCCGCTTACGACTATTCCACAGCGGATAGCGTAAAAGCTGCGGAGAAGCAGGACACAAGCACTAAGGCAGAGAGCTCTTCTGCTGCGGATACCGGCGTTGTATACGAGCCTTCCAAGGAGGCTGTATCCGATTCCGCCAAGAAGACTTATAAGCCTAACACCAATCTGATTAACAAGCTGAAGGCCGACGCTGAAGCACGCACACAGCAGCTTCGCAGTCTGGTAGAAAAGATGATGTCCGGACAGACAGAGGCTTTCGGCAAGGCTACCGATATGTGGCAGTTCCTGAGATCCGGGAATTATACCGTAGATGCTGCCACCAAATTACAGGCCCAGGAAGATATTTCCGAGGACGGCTACTGGGGCGTAAAGCAGACTTCCGGCAGAATTCTTGATTTTGCCAACGCTTTGACCGGCGGTGACCCCGACAAGATTGAAGAGATGCGGGAGGCCTTCCAGAAGGGCTACAAGCAGGCGGAAAAGACATGGGGCGGCAAGCTCCCTGATATTTCCCAGCAGACATATGACGCTGTCATGAAGGGCTTTGACGACATGGCCGCTGCGGTAAACAAAGCCGTAACCGAATAATGCAAATTGTGCGCCGGGCGCACCATGAATACGAAGCCGTTACTTTGGCAGATGACACATCCGCTGAAGTAACGGCTTTATTTTTCCGGCGGCAATTTTTCCGGAGACAAAAAGGGAAGCGCAAAGCCATATCTGTCCGGCATGGCTTTGCGCTCCCCTTTACGGCTGACCGTCAGCTGCCCTTTACAATCAAAAGCTTCTGCCCCGGTTTCAGCTCGTCGCTCTCCAGATTATTCATTTTCCGCATGGAGTCTACCGGAACATAATACTTCTTACCGATATTCCACAGGTTATCTCCCTCTTTTACCATGTAAACCGCCATACCCGGCAGATTACTCATTTTTCCGGCGTCCAGGGGTGAAACGGTTACCTGGCTGATTAACTCCACCGGAATTGTCTTAAACACCACTGTGGAAAAACTCAGCACAGCCTTCACATCCATCTCCTCTCCGTCCAGCATGGTTACCTGCAGCTGCTCCACCGACCCCTGAACCATATCGATGTCCTCCGGCGCAATATCCGGCACATCCAGGGTGTACTGATAGGGAATCTGGGCCTGGGTACAGCCATAAGGCGCATCATCCTCACCGGTAATATACATAACCTTCACAGTGAGACTGCCCTGCAGGAAAATACCGTTCTCAACCACTGTCTGACGCTCCAGCGTCACTGTGCCCTCACTGTGCAGCAGCTGCAGCACATTTCCCGACTTTACGCGAATATGGTCCGTCACCTTGGTCTTTCCCGTAACCTTTGCCAGCAGCTGCCGCAGATCCGCCCTGTGGGTCACTGTGCCGATTTCATTGGAAACGCCGTAAATGTCTGAGATAATTTCCATCTCCTCTTCCTCGTAAATGCGGATTTCGCAATCCAGCACCATCTCCAGACCGATACTTCGCTCCTCGCCGTCGAAATCCGGACGCACCGCCAGCTCCTTCTGCCCCAGACGGCACCGGATATCCGGCAGCATGCCTTCCCGGCAGCCATGGCACTCCAGCGTACCGCTGAAAGGAATGGTGGTCTCAAAGGAACGAATGGGATGTTCTTCTCCCTCGCCCTCATACAGAATAAACACATGCACGTCTCCCGACAGGGCAATTTTCTCCTCCAGCACTTTAAAATCCATATCCCCCAGAGAAACGGTGTCCCAGAGTATCTGGAAAATGTTAGGGTAATTGGAGGGCAGGCTGATTTCCTCCTTCAGCCGGAAAATATCATTCTTGCAGATAGCAATCTGGGCCACCTCCAGAGGCATACGCCGGTACTCCGCCTTTTCATCCCCGTGTACCGCCACGGGAGCCTCCTCGTCATAAAGCTCCTCTACCCTTGCCGAAAGGGTAATAAGAGACTGCAAATTCAGCTTTCGGGAGTTTATCATACTGACCGTCAAATCCTCCACAGTGCCGTCCACATTTACATTGTCCGCGGGCACTACTCCCCGCAGATTCACCCTTTCGTCAAAGGGCACCCGTCCCCCGAGGGTCACAAGACTGCTGCCCTCCTCCTGTGTGTGGTAAAGCACCACATACGACAGATACCCGCGCACATTTACAAAATCCGTTCCCGGCCTGATTTCGTCAATGACTACTTCTCCCTTTTCCAGGTTCAGGGTGTTGACGTCCGGCTTGCTGTCCGGTATATTCAGGTCGTCCTCCAGCGTAAACTGTGTGACCGCCTCCGTCTTCACGCGGTCCATATGTATGTTTCTCTTTATCAGTTCCACAAAAATACCTCCGCATATATACTGGTATTAGTATATATATGAAGGTATCCTGCGAAAAAGAACCGATGCGCTACACCGCACCTGTCAAATCCGTTACATTCTCTACATTGTACTGTCTCATATATGCCTCAATGCCTTCCACCACTTCCACAGTGGTATACGGGTTCACAAAGTTCATGGCGCCGATGCTGACGGCGCTGGCGCCTGCCAGCAGAAATTCCACCGCATCCTCCGCTGTGGCGATACCGCCCATACCGATAATGGGAATCTTTACCGCGTGAGCCGCCTGGTATACCATGCGGACTGCAACGGGCTTGATGGCAGGCCCGCTCATACCGCCGGTCTTATTGGCAAGGGCAAATTTACGTTTATGTATGTCTATTTTCATGCCGGTAATGGTGTTAATCAGAGACAGGGCGTCTGCCCCCGCCGCCTCCGCCGCCTTCGCCATCTCCGTAATATCCGTGACATTCGGACTGAGCTTCATAATCACAGGCTGCCTGGCATGCCTTTTGATTTCTTCCGTGATGCCGTACAGGGCGTCCGCCTTCTGGCCGAAGGCGATAGCTCCCTCCTTTACATTCGGGCAGGAGACATTGATTTCCAGCATGGAAACTGCCGGTTCTTCCCCCAGGCGCTCCACCACCTCCACATAGTCCTCCACCGTTCTGCCGCAGACATTCACAATGATCCTGGTGTCATATTGCTTCAAAAAGGGAATATCCCTCTCCATAAAGACGTCTATTCCCGGATTCTGCAGCCCGATGGCATTCAGCATCCCGCCGTAGACCTCTGCTACCCTGGGTGTAGGATTCCCCTCCCAGGGCACATTTGCCACTCCCTTGGTCACCACCGCCCCAAGCCGGTTCAAGTCCACAAATTCCCCGTATTCCATGCCGGATCCGAAGGTTCCCGACGCCGTCATAACGGGATTTTTAAAGGTTACTCCTGCGATTGTCACCTGTGTATTCATACTTCCACCGCCTCCGCGTCAAACACCGGCCCGTCAGTACAGATGCGGGCATTATGTACATGGGAATGAGGATCCTTCTCCTTTGTCTTTACCACACAGCCCAGACAGGCTCCCACGCCGCAGGCCATGTGCTCCTCCAAAGAAATATATGCCTTTATCTTCCGTTCCCCGGCATATGCCTTGACTGCCCGAAGCATGGGCATGGGACCGCAGGCAAATATCCTGTCCGCCTCCAGGCCGTTCTCGCGGATGGCGTCCATGACATTCCCCTTCGTACCAACGCTGCCATCCTCCGCGGCAATATATACCCTGCCGTATTTTTCAAAATCTTCCTTTAAAAAGGTATTTGCGTCCCGGTAACCAAGGACTATAATAATGTCCTGAACCAGGGTATTGTCTTGGTCTACGGTATTGTCCCGGCTCGTCCGATTCCGGGCTGCCGCCATCCGCTTTGCCAGTTCCAGAAGGGGAGGGACGCCGATGCCGCCGCCCATGAGAAAAATCTTCCCTGTATCAGCCTGCTCCATCGGGAAACCATTGCCCAGCGTTCCCATAATGTCAATCGTCTCTCCTTCTTTATAAGCGGAAAACTCCGTGGTTCCCGCCCCCGCCGTGCGGTACACTATACGGAGCGCCTTTCGGTCCTCCCTCACCTCGCAGATACTGATGGGTCTGGGAAGCAGCGTGCTCCTATCCCTAGGGTAAATGCACAGAAACTGTCCCGGCCCCGCCTGCGCCCCCAGGGAAGTCTCTATCCACATATCATAGATTGCCGGTGCAAGTTCCCTCTGGGAAAGCACCATCGCCGACTGTTTTTCCTTCATGGTTGTGATCCGCCTTTCTATACTGTTTTATCCGCCAGCAGCTCCTGCAAAATCTTTTCCGTATCATAATCCGGCGCATATTTTACCGCAACATTACAGATACGCTTTATTTCGCTTACATGCCCTCCTGTGTTATGTGTGCAGGAGCGCTTTCTTTTGAAAACTCCTGCCTGTAATATGATAGTTAAAGCATGATTTTTCAAAAGAATTTCTACATGAAATAGAATAAAGATGTACCCATTCACCGATACAAAGAAAATATGCTTTGAAAACATTTTATCATCTGACGGTATAACGGTCAATCCCCTTTTTTAATCTCTCTGAATCTGTAAATCCTATGCCTGTAAATCCTATTAAAAGCAGCCTGTTGCAACTTGTCAATAACTTATTATCATTCCCCGTTGCTTTTCATGTCCTGCCCTGTTTTCCATGCTCTAAGTCATGGAGAATGACACGCTTTAATTTATCCTCCACGCTTTGAGTGCTTTTATCATTGAAATGTACCTCAACTAAGTAGGTTGTCTTATCAATGCTCTTTTGCAAACAGGGCGTTAATCGCCCTGTGATGCTGGTCTGGATGTTGTCGTTCATACTCCTCCTTTGGACGCAAAAAAGGCACATGGTTTACATTACTGTTCCATACGCCTTTGCATCGTCATTGTAATATTTAATTGCTTTAACTATCAGTCAATTATGCCGGCTGCATAACTTTTGATTCAAGTTTTTTTAATTCGTCTAATGATAGAATCGGGATACAATCCGCAATATCTTCAAGTGACATTTTACCT
>JAMPFR010000041.1 GCA_023664365.1 Acetatifactor muris
AACCCCTGTTTCCGCCGTGAGAGGGCGGCGTCTTAACCGCTTGACCAATCAGCCTTAAGCAGATACCGTCCAACCGCAGCTTACAGCGCCACCGGACGGTACTTGCTAATGATAATACATCTTTTTCAAAAAAGCAAGAACTTTTTTTATTTCATTGTAATTTTTTTAAAAATCAAAAAGACTCAGCTGGTTGGACTCAGGCAGATCTCCCAGAAGCCCCAGCTCCGCCATCATATCCACGATGGTCTTAGACACCTTTGTCCGATCCCTGAAATCATCCTTTGACAGGAAGGGGCCGTCCTTTGCCGCCTCCACAATGGCGTCCGCCGCCTTCTCCCCCAGCCCCTCAATGCTGTTTAAGGAAGGCATCAGTTTATCCCCCACGATCTGGAAGGAACGGGACTGTGCCGTGAAGATGTCGATGGGTGTAAATTCGTATCCCCGCTCGTACATCTCCTGGACAATCCGCATATCGCCGTACATCTGTTCCTCCTTGTTGCTCAAAGGATCCGCTCCCGGCTCTTTATTGGCCGCCGCGTCCATGCGCCGCCTGTACTCCTTCATAAGGGCCTCTATGTGAGCCTTTCCCTGACACATGTGAGCATAGGAAAAAGCCTTGGCCCGGATGCTGAAAAAGGCGCCGTAATAGGCCAGAGGATAATGTATCTTGCAGTAGGCAATGCGCCAAGCCATCATGACGTATGCCGCCGCATGGGCTTTGGGGAACATATACTCAATCTTTTCGCAGGACTTGATATACCAGTCCGGCACATCATGGGCCTCCATGTCCTCCTTCCACTCCCGCCACTGCTCGGGGCTGGTCTTGCCCTTGGCTACCATGCCCTTCCGCACTGCCTCCATGATCTTGAAGGATTTCTCCGGCTCCACGCCCTTATTAATCAGATAGGTCATAATGTCGTCCCGGGTGCAGACGCAGGTGGATATGGTGGCGGTGCCCGAACGAATCAGATCCTGGGCGTTTCCCAGCCACACATTGGTGCCGTGGGACAGGCCGGATATTCTCACCAGATCCGAAAAGCATTTGGGTTTGGCCTCCAGCACCATCCCCATGGCAAAGTCCGTGCCGAACTCCGGTATCCCCAGGCAGCCCAGCTTTGTGCCGCCAATCTGCTCCGGCGTAATCCCCAGCGCCTCCGTATTCTGAAACAGACTCATAACCTCCCTGCCATCCAGGGGAATCGTCAGCGGATCCCGCCCTGTCATATCCTGAAGCATACGAATCATGGTGGGATCATCATGTCCCAGGATATCCAGCTTCAGCAGGTTATGGTCGATGGAGTGATAATCAAAATGCGTGGTTATGGTATCCGTAGTCATATCGTTGGCCGGGTGCTGCACCGGGGTGAAGGAATTAATGTCCTGGCCGATGGGCAGCACCACTATGCCGCCGGGATGCTGGCCCGTACTCCGGCGCACCCCCACGCAGCCCTGAAGCAGACGATCGATCTCACTGGACCGCTTATGGGCGCCCCTCTCCTCAAAATAGGTCTTTACATAGCCGTAAGCCGTCTTGTCCGCCAGCGTGGCGATGGTGCCTGCCCGGAATGTCTGGCCCGCCCCGAAGATCACCTCCGTGTACTTATGGGCCTTGGACTGGTACTCTCCCGAAAAGTTCAGGTCAATATCAGGCTCCTTGTCCCCCTTGAACCCTAAGAATGTCTCAAAGGGAATGTCAAAGCCGTCTTTATGCAGCGGCTCCCCGCAGACGGGGCAGTTTTTATCCGGCATGTCGATGCCCGCCGTCCCCGCGTAAGCCTTCACCTCATCGCTGTCAAAATCCACATAATGGCATTTGCTGCAATAGTAATGAGGGCTTAAGGGGTTGATTTCCGTGATGCCGGACATGGTAGCCACAAAGGAGCTTCCCACGGAGCCTCTGGAGCCCACCAGATAGCCGTCCTCCACGGATTTCCACACCAGCTTCTGGGCAATGATATACATCACCGCAAAGCCGTTCTTAATAATGGAATTCAGTTCCCGCTCCAACCGCTCCTCCACAATCTCAGGCAGCTTTGGCCCGTAAATCTCATGGGCCTTGTCATAGCATATCTTCGTCAGCGTCTTGTCGCTGTCCGCGATGACAGGGGGACACTTGTCCGGCCGCACCGGGGATATGGTCTCGCACATGTCCGCAATCATATTGGTATTTTTCACCACCACCTCATAGGCCTTATCGCTGCCCAGATAGGCGAACTCCTCCAGCATCTCCTCCGTGGTGTGCAGGAACAGGGGAGGCTGGTTGTCCGCGTCGTCAAAGCCCTTATAGCCCATGATGATCCGCCGGTATACCTCGTCCTCCGGATCCAGAAAGTGAACGTCGCAGGTAGCCACCACCGGCTTGTGGAACTGCTCTCCCAGCTTTACAATCCTGCGGTTGATATCCTGTATGTCCTCCACGGAATTTACCGTCCTTATTTTCTCCGAGGCAATCATAAACTGATTGTTTCCCGTGGGCTGAATCTCCAGATAATCATAAAAACGCACCAGCCTTGCAATCTGCATATCGCTCTGGCCGTCCAGCAGGGCCCGGTACAGCTCTCCCGCCTCGCAGGCGCTGCCCAGAATCAGCCCTTCCCTGTATTTTTCCACCAGGCTTTTGGGAATTCTGGGATGGCGGCTGAAGTAGGTGAGATGGGACTCCGACACCAGCCGGTATAAATTAATGCGGCCCATATCGTTCTTTGCCAGAATAATGGCATGATAGGTGGGCAGCTTCTTCACCAGGGCCGCATTATCCGCTCCCAGTGCGTTGACCGCCTTTAAGTCCGTCACCCCCTGCTCCGCCAGCATCTTTACGAATTTCACAAATATCCGTGCGGTACACTCCGCGTCGTCCACCGCACGGTGATGATTTTCCAGGGAAATGTTCAGGCTCTTTGCCACTGCGTCCAGGGTGTGCTTGGACTGATTGGGCAGAAGTATCCTGGCGATCCCCACCGTGTCCACATAGGTATATTCCGTGGGAAGTCCCAGCCGCCTGGCATTCTCGGTGATAAAGCTCATGTCAAAGCCCGCGTTGTGAGCCACCAGCACACAGCCTGCGCTGAACTCTAAGAACCGGGGCAGCACCGTCTCAATCAGAGGCGCGTCCATCACCATCTCATCCCGGATACCGGTGAGCCGTTCAATCTCAAAGGGAACGGGCACCTGAGGATTGATGAAGGTGGAAAAACGATCCGTCACCTGCCCTCCGGAAACCTTCACCGCCCCAATCTCGATGATACGGTTATTCACCGGCGAAAAGCCCGTGGTCTCAATGTCAAAAACCACAAAATCTCCTGCCAGCTCCCGGTTCCCGCTTCCGGTAACAATCTCCCGCAGATCGTCCACCAGATATGCCTCCACGCCGTACAGAATCTTGAAAAAATCCTGTTTATCCGGAGCTTCCTCCCCGGCCTCCTGCCTTTTTTTCTTCTCTCCCTTCCAGAGATCCTCCCACACATGGTTGGCGTCCGTAAAGCTCTGCACCACCCCGTGATCCGTGATGGCGATGGCCCTGTGCCCCCATTTATAGGCCCGTTTTACAATATCCTTTGCCTCGGAAACACCGTCCATATCGCTCATCTTTGTGTGGCAGTGCAGCTCCACACGCTTGTAGGGCGAGGTATCCGCCCTGGCAACGGTGAAATCTTTTATCTCCTTAATGCCCGCAACGGTTCCTATGGTTAAATCGTGGTCAAATTTATCCATGTTTACCACACCCTTCACCTTCACGAAGGCGCCGGGCTTCAGCCTTCCCGTCAGCTCCTTTACAAACTCGTTCCGGGTAAAGAGCTTGACGCCGATAGTATCCGTAAAATCCGTAATGTCAAAGGACACAATGGTCTTTTCGTTTCTGATTTCCCTGCTGTCCAGCTTCAGAATCTTTCCCCGGATTACCGCCTCGCCTATCTCGCCGATAATCTCTTCAATGCGCAGGGCTTCCTCCTCAAAGTCCCGGCCGTAAATCACATCCGGGTTCTCGGACTGCTTCAGGGTCCTGGTGTAATCCCCGCCCCTGCGGAATTCGCTGCGGCTCTTGCGGAATTCCCCGCCGGATGCGCCGCTCCGGGGCCGTACGCCGTCCAAGGCCGCCCTGCCGGCCGACGTACCCTGCTGCCCCCGGCTGCCGGCCGTTCCGCCGGCAGGCGTGTCATACTGCCCACGACTGCCTGTAACGCCGCTTTCTCCCTGCATTTTCCCCGTGTTCTTCCCATTTCCGGATGCACCGATGGACAGGGATTCCCCTGTATATCCTGCAGGCCCCCGGCCCCCGGCCGTTCCCTCTTCCTCATCGGCCCGCCGGGCTCTCCTTGCAATTTCCGCAACTCTCAGCTCAAGCTTCCTGGCGTCGTCCTCTGCAAACCTGCCCTCCTTTGCTTCCCTATACCCCACCTCAATGGAGCACTGCAAGCCGCAGCGTTCCACCAGAATCTTTTCCAGCACTCTCACAAGCTCCGGCTCCTTGCTGCGGTTCATCACGTTATCTTCTATGGTGAGCGCCATCCGCCCCGGCTCCGGATAGGAAATCTCCGCCGTGCGAAAAGCATTGTATTCGATATGGCTGTAATTTTTCAGTTCCTCCAGAATGCTCTCCCCGTAAGCATCCATCAGATTTTCCGGCGTATACTGGGCGGAAAGCGCAAACCGCTCATGTATCTTCACGGAAACTCCGGCGTTTTGAAAAAACTGCCGCTTTATCTCCTCCTCCGCCTTCCAGATATCCACCTTCCGGATCAATCTGGCGCTGAACAGATACACATGCAGAAAATCTCTGCGTTTTGACGCGGAAACTCTCTCCACTGCCGCCTGCTCCAGCCTGTCATGCAGGGGGCCGTCTATTTTCAATGTGGGAAACACCTCAAAAAAGGGCTTTGTCATTTTCGGTATCCTCGTGCCTTTCCCAATTTTCCAGTTCGTTTTTCAGCGCTTCCAGAAGCTGATCCTCCGGCACCTTGCGGATGATTTCTCCCTTTTTGATAAGCAGGCCTTCCCCCTCGCCTCCGGCAATGCCTAAGTCAGCCTCCTTTGCCTCTCCGGGACCGTTTACCCCGCATCCCATAACCGCCACCTTGATATTCAGAGGATAGTCCTCCACCAGCCTTTCCACTTTTGCGGCAAGGCCAATCAGGTCAATCCTGGTTCTGCCGCAGGTAGGGCAGGACACCACCTCGATACCGCCCTTTCTTAAGCCCAAAGTCCGCAGAATCAGCTTTGCCGACTTAACCTCCTCCACCGGATTCCCCGTCAGGGAGACCCGGATGGTGTCGCCGATGCCCTGATGCAGAATCAGCCCCAGGCCAATGGCAGATTTAATATTGCCGCTCTGTACCGTCCCCGCCTCCGTGATGCCCACATGCAGGGGGTATTCCGTCCTGTCTGCCAGCAGTTCGTGGGCTTTGACGCACATGAGCACATCCGAGGACTTGATGCTGATAACCAGATTCCGATAGCCGAAAGCCTCTATCATGCCCGCTTTATCCAGAGCGCTCTCCACAATGCCCTCGGCGGTAACGCCGCCGTATTTCTCCACCAGCTGCTTCTCCAGAGAACCGCTGTTTACACCCACACGGATAGGGATATTCCGCTCCCGCGCCGCATCCGCCACTGCCTTTACCCGATCGGCGCCGCCGATATTTCCGGGATTAATGCGAATCTTGTCTGCGCCGTTCTCCATGGCGGCGATTGCCATCTTATAGTCAAAATGAATATCCGCCACCAGCGGAATATGTATCTGCTTTTTAATTTCCCCGATGGCTGCCGCTGCCGCCGCATCCGGCACTGTGCAGCGTATTATCTCGCAGCCAGCCCGCTCCAGCTCCAGAATCTGGGCCACCGTAGCCTCCACATCCTCCGTTCTGGTATTTGTCATGGACTGAATCAGGATGGGACTGCCGCCCCCGATTTGCCTGTCCCCTATCTGTACTACCCTTGTATGCTCTCTGTGCATGAAATTCTCCCCCGTTTTAAACGCTTGCCGCACTGACTTTTTTAGATGGCGTAAATGCTTCTCATATTATGATAAGCTTTCTTCTCAAAATGCGCAAGGCATCAAATCAACAAAAGGCAGTATTTTGACACAGGCAAATCAAAATCAGGACTGTTGACCTTCAGCGTGTGAAAAAATGTTGACGGAAGTGCCGATAAGTGCTAGGATAGATTATAGATAAGGTGTTACCGTAAAGCAACGGTTCGCCTAAGTTATTTTGTTATCAAAAAAGCAACCTAACTTTGGTCAAGTGGGCGGTTGCTTTTTTGATGTTTTTTAAAACCAAAAACGAACAAATATCCGAATACAGAAAGGAAAAAACCGTGAACAGAATCCTGATCATTGAAGATGATAAGACGATCAATGGGATGATGAAGAGCATTATTGAAAAGAGCGGATATGCAGCCGACAGCGCATACAATGGCACAAATGGACTCAGTATGGGTCTGCATGGAGATTATGTCCTCATATTATTGGATTTAATGCTGCCGGAAAAATCCGGTGAGGAGATCATCAAAGAACTGCGAAGAGTAACTTCAACACCCGTCATCATATTATCCGCTAAGGGTGAAATCCATGACCGGATAGAGCTTCTTAAGCTTGGCGCGGATGATTATATAACGAAACCTTTTGATATTGACGAAGTCCTTTTGCGGATTCAGGCAGTACTCCGCAGAACCGTGCAGCAGGAAAACCATGAAATTGTCTTCCATGAGCTTGTTATAAAGACAGATTCCAAACGTGTTTTTGTAAACAGTGAAGAACTTGTCTGTACGGCGACGGAATATGCCATACTGGAATTGCTTATGAAAAATCCCGACAGAATATTTTCCAGGCGGATCCTTTATGAAAGCGTAATGGGCGAAGACTATTTACAGGAGGATAATACGATGAATGTCCATATAAGCAATCTCCGCCGGAAAATTGCAATGCACACTGAGAGAAAATATATAGAGACTGTATATGGCATGGGTTATCGGCTTATAACATAAGGCCGCACGCTCCGCACACTGCCCTTATCCACATCTTTAGATTTTCTTTAAGTTTTGTGAAGAATCCTCTTAACATTACCCCTTATGATCGTTCTTGGAGGTGACAGAAAAGTGGAAAATGTAATATTACAGACAAGAAGCATTGTGAAATCCTACGGCCATTTCAAAGCTCTGGACAATATTTCCATTACGCTTCAAAAAGGGCATATTTACGGTTTTATCGGCGAAAACGGCGCAGGTAAAACAACGCTTATGCGCATACTTACCGGGCTGTCTCTGCCTACAGCCGGAAGTTATTCTCTTTTCGAAAGAGAGAATCATAAGGGAATGCAGCATATCAGAAAGCGCATCGGAAGTACAATAGAGGAGCCGGCTCTGTACCCTGATTTCTCAGCGTATCGCAATATGGAGCTGCAGAGAATATTGATCGGAAATCCCGACAAGTCGACATGCGATGAGCTTTTGAAGCTTCTGGACTTATATGATGTGCGAGATAAGAAGGTACGCAATTTTTCCATGGGTATGAAACAGCGGTTAAGTATTGCGCTTACGCTCGTGGGGAAGCCGGAGCTGTTAATACTTGACGAGCCAATCAACGGGCTTGACCCTAAGAATATTTCCTCTCTGCGTACGCTGTTAAAAAAGCTGAATGAAGAACGTGGAATCACCATGCTCATTTCAAGCCATATTTTAAATGAGCTGTATCTGTTGGCAACGGATTATATTATTATCCACAAAGGGAAAATCATGGAGAGTCTTTCTCATGAAGAATTAGAGGCAAAATGTGAGAATTATGTTAAGGTTTGTACGGACAGTCTGCCCCAATGTATAACGGTTATTGAAAAAGAACTGGGAATTTTGGATTATAAGGTGATTGACGATAATACCTTGCACATATATGCATATACGAAAGAGCCGCAGAAGATTTCACAGGCTCTGACCCGGAACAATATCGTTATCGGAGAGTTGTCTGTATGCGGACAGAGCCTTGAAGAATATTTCCTTTCGTTGACAGGAGGCAGGCGCAATGATTAATTTGTTAAAGATTGAACTATATAAGCTAAAGAAATTTAAATTCGGATATATTGCCATGATTTTTATGTTTGCGGTAGGATATCTGTATGGGGACAGTCGTCTGGCTGCGCATCCGTTTGATATTACGACTGACACGGCTACCGTTTTTTCATCTACGGTGTGCGATACGTCGTTCGTGTTTATTATTGCCATTGTTTCAGCGTTGTTTATGGGAAAAGATTTTTCCAACCGCACGATATGCAATGAAGTAAAACTGGGGTACAGTCGCTTTTCTGTCCTTCTTTCCAGGACGATCATAGTATGCGCATTTTCTGTTTTGCTGCATCTCATATATGTTGCAGCCGCCATAATCGGAACCTCTGTGGTAAGGGGATTTGACAGCAGTTTCTTATGTGCGGAGAATGTTTTCTGGCTGCTTACGGTAATCATTCAGTTAGCGGCGGTTATATGCGGGGTCGTTCTAATTTCTTTTCTGACAAAAAAAGTGTCGGAAGCTATAGCATTCTCAGCATTATACGCTGCCCTATGCTGTAATATCCTGCGTAACTTCTTAGACACAAGGTTATTTACCATGTCCTGCTTTTGTTTTATACAGGACCGTGCGGAAAACCTTGCCCTTGCGGCAGTTATTGCGCTTATCACCATGATAGTCTTTCTGGCGGTAACTGCGTTTACATTTAGAAAAGCAGAAATAAAATAGGGGGTGCAGCGGTGGGATATATAATTATTTTAATATTTTTTGCCGTCGCCTTGATTTTTGCGGGAAAATATTACGGACTGAAACAACAGCTGAAATCTGTTTCCAGGCAGCTTGATAATGAAATTCCGCAAATTGTGACTGTTGAATTATCGGATAAAGATTTAGAAGCTGCCATCTTGGAAATCAATAAATTACTCGAAAAAATGCAGCAGACAGTCATTAAAAATAATATGTCTTCCGCAACCCTGAAATCTTCTATCGCGGATATTTCACATGATATGAAAACTCCGCTTACATCGGTGATTGGTTATCTGCAGTTGGCAGATAAGGAATGTAAAGACAAAAAAGAGAAAGAAATCATAAATATCTGCCTGGAGCGGACACGCTACTGCAACGAATTAATCAATGAATTTTTTGAGTTGTCGCTGCTTGAATCACAGGGCTGCACCCCGCAATTTGAAAAGGTTGACGCGGCAGGAATACTCTGCGAACAAATACTTGCAAATCAGCCTGTTTTTGAGAAAAAAAATATATTTCCGCATTGCGAGGATCTGGATAGACCGGTGATTGTTTCAGCTGATTATAATATGTTGAACAGGGTAATCCAGAATTTGATTTCAAACGCAGTAAAATATACAGACGGGGACATTACATTCCACATTGGTCAGGAAAATAAAAAGGCAATTATAACAGTGTCCAACTCCGTAAAAGATTATGTCGATGTTACACACGTCTTTGACAGATTCTATACACAGGATAAGTCGAGAAACAAGGGCAGTGGCATCGGACTTTATCTGTGCAGGCAATTCATAGAAGCTATGGGAGGAAGTATCAGTGCAGAAATGGACAGGAACTGCCTGTTTGTCAAAGTAATACTGAATCAGGCTTAAGCCGACAGCCCTACTGAACCGTTCTGCCGCCCAGGCAGAACTGCCCGGGGCTCACCTGCACTGCCAGCTTTTCCATGCAGAGCCGAATCAGGTGTACGCTGATCTGTGTCCCCCGGTATTGTTCCGGAAGCTTCTCCCTTATCTGCTCCACAGAGCCCGGCATAAAGTCCAGCGCCCCATACACTGCCAGCAGCTCCGGCCGCTCCGCCAGCAAAGCCCGCTGGGCTTCCGTCAGCCCCGGGACTTCCCGATTCCCGCCTTCCCATCTGTCATGCCCCGCTCCGTCTATGCCACCTCCCGCTCCGCCGCACAATCCCTTTCTCACGCAGATTTCCCGCACTTCCTCTATAAATTCCTCCCGGTTCAGAAGAAGACCGGCTCCCAGCTTCAACAGCCTGTTGCAGCCGCTGCTTAAGGAATCCGTTACCCTTCCCGGCACCACATACACCTCCCTGCCCTGCTCCAGCGCCATATCCACCGTAATCAAGGTACCGCTCTTCTCCCTTGCCTCCACTACCACCACCGCGTCGGAAAGGCCGCTGACAATCCGGTTGCGGGGCGGGAAATGGCCGGAAACGGGCGGCGTTCCCGGCGGATATTCCGACAGAATACCGCCGCCTTCCTTCAGCTTCTCATACAGCTGCCTGTTCCCCGCCGGATAGCATACGTCCACCCCGCTGCCCAGCACTGCAAAGGAGCTGCCGCCTGCGTCCAGCGCAGCTTCCTGGCTGATGCCGTCAATTCCTCGGGCCATACCGCTGACTACCTGTATTCCGCTGCGCCCCAATGCCGCGCCAAGTCCGGCCGCCACATATTTCCCGTATTCGGAGCAGTCTCTCGCTCCTATGACTGCTACTGTGGGAATCTGCTCCTCCGGCAGTTTCCCCAGAACATACAGCCGCTTCGGCGCTCCCGGTATCTCCCGCAGACGCCGGGGATACTCCTTATCCTGCCGCTCCAGAACCCTGATTTTCTCATCTGTCTCCATACTTTTCTCCTCCTCACACTTTCAACCATGCCTGCACAAAGAGATGGGCCGCGCCCCCCTCTTGGCACAAGCGATCAATGAACCGCCGCAAGGTCGGAAGAATCCGCTCGCGGATTCTTCCCGGAATGATTTAGATTTTCTTAGGTTGGGTACTTTCCAACCTTAGAAAATCTTCATTCCGTTCATACTTTCCAATATGCTGCAGAGGGCCTGTAAAATGACGCCTCCAGCAGGTGCTCCGTCCGGATAGCCTCCGCTCCCTCCAGATCCGCTATTGTCCGCGCCACCTTTAAGATTCTGTGATACGCCCTGGCACTGAGCTGCAAAGACTGATAAAGCTGCTCCATCAGCTCCTGCTCCTCCCTGCCCAGGGGACAATATTTCTCAATGTTCGTCCCCTCAATGTCCCCGTTGAATCGACATTCCGTTCCGGCAAACCGTTCTGCCTGCCGCAGTCTGGCTTTCTGCACCCGCTCCCGGATTTCTCTGCTGGACTCCGCTTTCTGCCTGCTTTTAAGGCCTCCGATTTCAACAGGCTGCAGCTCCACGCACAAATCTATCCTGTCCAGAACAGGCCCGGATACCTTTCCCATGTATTTCCGTATCTGGGGCGCAGTACAGCTGCAGCGGCTTTTGTCCGGATAATAGCCGCAGGGACAGGGGTTCATGGCGCACACCAGCATAAAATCGCTGGGATAGGTCACGTTTCCTCCGGCCCGGCAGATATGTATTCTGTGTTCCTCCAGGGGCTGCCGCAGCGAGTCCAGCGCCACCCTGCGAAACTCCGGAAGCTCGTCCAGAAACAGCACCCCTCTGTGGGCAAGGGAAATAACCCCCGGCTTCGGACTGGCGCTGCCTCCCACCAGCGCCGCCTGGGATATGGTGTGGTGAGGGCTTTGAAAGGGACGTTTCTCCACCAGCGCCGTCCCTTCCTCCAACAGTCCGGCAACGCTTAAAACAGAGGTAACCTCCAGACTCTCCTCCGGCGTCAGCCCGGGCATAATCCCGGGAATCCGCTTTGCAATCATGGACTTTCCGGCTCCCGGCGGCCCCACCATCAGCAGATTGTGAAAGCCTGCAGCCGCAATCTCCGCCGCCCGCCTTGCCGTCTCCTGTCCCCTCACCTGGCTGAAGTCCGGCATATCCTCCCGGTCATACCGGGCAGACTCCTTCCCTGAAGCCGCCTGCACCGGGGGCAGCAGCTTTTCCCTGTCCTGTCCTGCCTCCGACTCCAGAAAGCGGAGCACCTCCCTGATATGAGCCGCCCCCCGAACCTGAATGCCGGGAATAGCCGCTCCCTCCCCGGCGTTTGCCGCAGGAACAATACACTGTCTTATGCCTCTGGCCGCCGCTTCCCGCACAATGGGCAGAACTCCCCGCACCTTTTTTATCTCCCCGTCCAGGCCCAGTTCCCCCAGAAACAAAATACCTTCCGCAGCCCCCGGCCTGAAATACCCGAAAGCTTCCAGCATTCCTGCCGCTATGGGAAGATCAAAGGCGCTGCCCTCCTTTTTAATGTCCGCAGGCGACAGATTCACCGTAATCCTTTTGGGCGGCAGATTCAGCCCTGCATTTTTCAGCGCCACCGTGACCCTCTCTCTGGACTCCTTCACTTCCCCTCCCAGGGAACCCACCATGGAAAACCCGGGCAGACCCTGGGCAATATCCACCTCCACAGAAACAAGGCAGGCCGCCACTCCCAGCAATGCGCCGGAAATCACCGTACTGTACATAAAATACCTCCTGTTATTTATATTTTGTTAAAAACTTTTCAATGGAATTTGGTTTAATGGAATTTGTCTGAACTGAAATCTGTGAAGTCTTGCGGGGCCGCAGCAGAAAGCTGTGAACCGGCTCCCCCAAGACCTGAATGCTGTTTATTATATTCGTTTATACTTTCTTTTTGGCTTCCGCCTCTGCGAACCGCCGGGCCATGGCGTCGGAATCCCGGGCATACAGGATCGCATTCTCCTTATCTATCTTTCCCGCCGCGTAAAGCCGGATGATCGCCTCGTCCATGGCAATCATACCCTGCTTCCGGCCTGTGGATATGGCGCCGGAGAGCTGGCCTGTCTTTCCCTCCCGAATCAGACTGCGAACCGTCTGATTTGTGTGCAGCACCTCAAAGGCCGCCGCCCTTCCCTGTCCGTCCGACTTAGGGATCAGCTGTTGGAAAATCACTGCCTCCAGCACCCTTGCCAGCTGTATCCTGAACTGCTGCTGGTAATAGGGCGGAAAGACATTTACGATATGATCGACAGCGTCGGCGGTTCCCACCGTATTCAGTGAGGAAAGCACCAGACAGCCCGTCTCCGCCGCGTCAACGGCCATGGCAATGGTGTCGGGATCCTTCATTTCCCCCAGCAGAATCACATCCGGATCTTCCCGGAGCGCCGCCTTCATGGCTTCTTCATAATTTCCGCAGTCAATGCCGATTTCCCGCTGGCTCACCATGGCTGTCCTGTGGGGATGCACATATTCTATCGGATCCTCCAGGGTAATAATGTGAACCTCCCTGCTGCTGTTAATCCTGTCAATGATTGCCGCAAGGGTAGTGGATTTCCCGCTGCCGGCAGGGCCGGTGACAAGTATCAGCCCCCGCCTTTTCCGGTACAGCTCCAAAACGGACTCGGGCAGCCCCAGCCCCTCCGGGACAGGCACGCCGTTTCCTACCAGCCGGAACGCAAGGGCAACGCTGCCCCGCTGCCGGTAAGCATTGACACGAAACCGCCCGCAGTCAGGTATGGAGAAGGAAAAATCATACTCTCCTCTCCCTTCAAACCTCTCCCGCTGGGTCTCCGACATAATCTCCAGCAATATATCCAGCGTATCCGTCTGCAGCATACCGGAATAATTATTCATTGTAACCAGTTTGCCGTTCACTCTCATTCTGGGCGGGACGCCCACGGTCAAATGTACGTCGCTGGCGCCGGCTTCCCCGGCTTCCCGCAGTATTTCTTCAATAGCAGACATTTTTGTCCTCTTTCCGCCGCTCTTACTCTCTAAAACCTGACGTTATCCACCATTTCTTTCCGCATGATATACCGATTGTCCATGGTCTTCATAATATCCACCACATATAAATCCCTATACCCTGTCAGTGACAGATCTACAATACAGTTGTCCCCGAAGGTAAGCACCGTGGGGCGGAGAATATCCTTCGGGTTCTCCGAAAGCACCAGCGCCCTATCCCCGGTATTCAGCTCCACGCTGACCCCGGCAGACAGAATATTCACAGACGCTGTCAAAGCCTCTACCACCGCCGCGTCATACAGTTCCGGGTGCTGCCTGAATTCCTGGATGGCCTTTACCTCTGACTGAGATTTCCCCTGAAGATCCATGGCGGTCAGCTCATCATACCTGTTAGCCACAATCAGAATTTTAGCGGCTATGGGCGTTTTCGAATCCAGCGCCTGATTGCCGTTTTCCGCATCCGTACCTATCTTCACCGCCTGGGTGCAGACTCTTCTGATACTTTTTCCCCCTGAAACAGCTTCCTCCAGAATATCCATGCCCGCCAGCTGATCCTGATATATTTTCAGCCTGCCCGCCTCGGTGTCCTCCCTGGCAAAAAGGATCTCCTGGGGAGTCCGCAGCTTGCCGATGTCATGGACAATGGCGGACTGCACCGTCAGCTGCTGCTCGTCTACCCGCACGTTCATCACATGGGTAATCATGGCGCAGAGGATCGCGGTATTCAGGCAGTGCCTGCATACATAGTCCTCCTTGCTCCGCAGATTCTGGTAAAAATTAACCTTCCCGTCCAGATGACCGTACTTCTTGATGACAGTGCCCGCAAGGGTCTGCAGGCGGCTTGACTTCTTAGTTGAAACCATTTGCTCCAACTCGTCCAGAATGCTGAAGACTGTGGCAACCTGAAAGCGTTCGAATTCCAAATCCTCTTCGGAAATCGGCGGAAGAGGCTCCGCCGGCTCGAGAATGTACACACCCAGCAATCCGAATTTTCTGACGCTGTCAATGGACTGTGAATTCAGGCGCGAATCCCTCTCAAACAGCAGCACTCCCTTTTTATTGTAGATAGGACGCGCCAGGCGCATTCCTTCCTTCAACTCGTCGGTCTCCACAAATTTCATTGGTATCCCCCTTTAAATCATGCGTACCCCATTTCATTATATACACTATGACTGTAAATAACAAACAAAATTTTTTCCTGTTACCCCTGCTCAAACCTCTGCCGCAGTTTTCCCAGCGCTTTTTTCTCTATCCGGGACACATAACTTCTTGAGATTCCCAGCGCCGCCCCTATCTCGTTCTGGGTCGCCTCCCGCCTTCCGTTCAGCCCGTACCGCATCAAAAGAATCTCCCGCTCCCTGGGCGTCAGGCAATCCTCCATCGACGCAAAAAGCTTTCTGATATTTCCTTCCAGCTCCATGTTTTCCAGCAAATCCGGCTGCTGCTGCTCGATCACGTCCATCAGATGTATTTCATTTCCCTCTTTGTCCTGCCCGATTGGTTCAAAAAGAGAGACCTCCCGGGAAGTCTTCCGCCTGCCCCGCAGAAGCATCAGCAGTTCATTGTCAATGCATCTGCAGGCGTAAGTGGCCAGCCTCCCCTTTCGGTGATCAAAGCTGTCCACCGCCTTAATCAGCCCGATACAGCCGATGGAAATCAGCTCCTCCATATCCTCCCCGGAATTCTGATACTTTTTGGCAATGTGGGCAACCAGTCTCAGATTCCGCTCTATTAAAATATCCTTTGCCTGCTTCGCCTGTTCCGCAGACCCCTCCCGCAGCAGGCGGATATATTCCGCTTCTTCTCCCTGGGTAAGTGGTTTTTGAAAGGTTTTCAAAACAGCCCCCTGCGGATTACTCTTAACAATAGTTTATGTTTCAGATTTATCCGTCGTGCCTATCCAAGGCACACAAGGGCTTGCCTACAGCAAAAATCACGCTTCCTTAATCATTAACCGGGCAAGCCCGCAGGCTTGCCTACAATAAAAACTGCGCCATCACATAATTAGCCAAATCAAGCCCTCTCTCCGTCAGGGCAAGCCGTCGGGGCGTCCCTGTCTTCCATTCCAACAGTCCGTCCCCTTTGTTTTTCTCTATCACCGGGCCGTACACGCTCTCCAGGCTCTTTCCGAAGCAGCAGGCAAATTCCTCCCCGGAAACCCCCTCCGTCATGCGAAGCCCCAGGAACATAAATTCCTCCATCTGTTCTCCGGCGCTTAATGTCTGCCATTCCCCCCGGCAGCCTGAAGGGTTTTCCAGATAGTCCTGCAGGCTTTCCCTGTTTCTGAAACGCACGTTATTTATCAGTGACGCGGCTCCCGTTCCAAACCCCGCATACTCCCGCCTGCGCCAGTAGCCGCAGTTATGCCTGCATTCAAAGCCCGGCCGGGCATAATTTGAAATCTCATAACGGACATACCCGGCCTGCTCCAGCATAGTCTTTGTAACACTGTACATCTCTCTGTCCGTATCTTCATCCGGCAGAACCAGCCTGCCCTGCTGCAGCTGCTCCCAAAGATAAGTCCCCTCCTCGGGAATCAGGCTGTATGCGGAGATATGGGTAAGCGCCGGCTTAAGCTCCAGAATCCTTTGCAGGGTTCTGCAGTAGCTTTCGTAAGTCTGTCCGGGAAGGGCGCTCATAACGTCCGCGTTGATATTGGTAAAGCCTGCCGCCACAGCCGCCTCATAGGTATCCAGGAACTGCCGCCAGGTATGTATTCTGCCCACTGCCGCCAGTTCCCCGTCATCCGCAGACTGCAGGCCGATGCTGAGGCGGTTCACCCCCGCCGCCCGGTAAATCTTAAGCTTTTCCCCATCCACCGTGCCGGGATTTACCTCAACCGTAATCTCCGCATTCTCCGAAACCCGGTAATGCTCCCCCACTGTCCGGAGCAGGGAAGCCAGCCGCCCCGCCTCCACAACAGAGGGCGTCCCCCCGCCGATAAACACGGACACTACCTTCCTTCCCGTGTATTCCGCCGCCCGTTCCGCCGTCTCCCGCTCCAGGGCCGCCATATAAGCATCCCGGGTACAGGCGTCCGCTGGTGCGGACAGGAAATCGCAGTAATAGCACTTTCGCACACAGAAAGGAATATGAAAATATAATTCAATATCACTTGTCATCTAATTTCAACACACTCATAAAGGCTTTCTGGGGAATCACCACGTTGCCGATCTGCCGCATACGCTTCTTGCCTTCCTTCTGCTTCTCCAGAAGCTTTTTCTTTCGGGTAATGTCTCCGCCGTAGCACTTTGCCAGCACATCCTTCCGGAGAGCCTTCACCGTTTCCCGGGCGATAATCTTGCCGCCCACTGCCGCCTGAATGGGAATTTCAAACAGATGCCTGGGGATCTCATCTTTAAGCTTCTCACACATTTTCCTGCCCCGTTCATAGGCGGAATCCCCATGCACAATAAAGGACAGGGCGTCCACCTCCTCCCGGTTAATCAGAATGTCCAGCTTTACCAGCTTTGCAGGCTCGTAGCCCTTCATGTCATAGTCAAAGGAGGCATAGCCTCTGGAGCGGGACTTCAGAGCATCAAAGAAATCATAGATTATTTCATTCAGGGGCAGCTCATATTTCAGCAGCGCCCTGGTTCCCTCGATATATTCCATGCTGAGATACCTGCCCCGCCGCTCCTGGCAGAGCTCCATAATGGAACCGATATATTCGCTTGTCACCATAATTTCCGCACTGACTACAGGCTCCTCCATATGCTCAATCTCAGAGGGGTCTGGCAGATTGGAAGGGTTAGTCAGCTCAATCACCTCGCCGTTTGTCTTGTACACCTTGTACACAACGCCGGGGGCCGTAGTCACCAGATCCAGATTGTACTCCCGTTCCAGTCTCTCCTGAATCACATCCAGATGCAGCAGGCCTAAGAATCCGCAGCGGAAACCGAAGCCCAGCGCAACAGAGGTCTCCGGCTCGTAATGCAGGGATGCATCGTTGAGCTGCAGCTTCTCCAGCGCGTCCCGCAAATCGGGATACTTGGAACCGTCGGCAGGATACAGGCCGCAGTACACCATGGACTGCACCTTCCGGTAGCCCGGGAGCGGCGCTGCACAGGGACGACTGTCATCTGTCACCGTATCGCCCACCGCAGTATCCTTCACGTTCTTAATGGAGGCGGTAATATACCCTACCATCCCTGCGGAAAGCTCCTCACAGGGAATCAACTGTCCTGCGCCGAAGTATCCCACCTCCACCACTTCTTCCCTGGCGCCGGTTGCCATCATGCGGATGGCTGTGCCTTTTTTCACGGTTCCTTCCATGATGCGGCAGAAAATAATAACCCCCTTATAGGAATCATACAGCGAATCAAAAATCAGCGCCTGCAGGGGAGCCGTGGGATCTCCTGCAGGTGCGGGAATCTTCTTTACCACCTGCTCCAGCACATCCTCAATGCCGATTCCGTTCTTTGCGGAGATCAGGGGGGCGTCCCGGGCTTCCAGGCCTATGACGTCCTCGATTTCCTCTATTACCCGCTCCGGCTCCGCGCTTGGCAAATCGATCTTGTTGATGACCGGGAACACCTCCAAATCGTGATCCAGGGCCAGATACACGTTTGCCAGCGTCTGGGCCTCGATTCCCTGGGCTGCATCCACCACCAGTATGGCCCCGTCGCAGGCGGCAAGGGATCGGCTCACCTCATAGTTAAAGTCCACATGACCGGGCGTGTCAATCAGGTTAAAAATATACTCCTGACCGTCCCGGGCCTTATACACCGTGCGGACTGACTGGGCCTTGATGGTAATTCCCCTCTCCCGCTCCAGCTCCATATTGTCCAGAATCTGATCCTGCATCTCTCTCCCGGTCAGAAGCCCGGTCTTTTCTATGATGCGGTCCGCCAGTGTGGACTTTCCGTGGTCAATATGAGCCACAATGCAAAAATTGCGTATGTTATTTTGGTTTATATCCGCCATTCGTATTTCCTCGTCTCTTTTTCGGCTTTCTCCGCCGGATCTGCGCCAACACACCCTCTGCGGCCTTTCCGGGTCCTTTCGTGCTTCGCAGCCTGCGCGCTCTGCGGTTATCATATCACACCGAAACATTGGTTGTCCACGATTTTTACACCTGTCGCACAAACAGTCAATGAGAGGACAGCACCATGTCCAGAATATGGGCCAGCGGATCGCAGGCATTCATGGCCTCCTCCAGCGTGTTGTTCTGAGCCCCCAGCTCCACCAGCAGATATTTGTCCTTCAGGTGCATATTGTAGCGGTATCCCTTGAGATAAATCTTTCTGGTGAGCCCCGGATAGTATTCCGCCGCTTTTTTCTGCATCTGGAAGGAAAATGCCAGGTTGTCATCCAGATTCTCGTTGTACAGATAGGCAATGTCTCCCGTCTTTTTCGTTCTGGAAAGGCCGTTGAAAAACATAAACCTGGCGGTAGGCCTGCCGTCCAGATCCATGACAAGCCTGGTTTCCTCCGGCATCTGATCCCTATGTAAATCGATCACCACCTGTATGGAAGGATTTTCCCGCAGCACCTGCTCCACTCCCGGCAGCGCCCTGGAATACGCCTGGTTCCTGTCCGTGTCATACTCCTCCGTATGATGGATCACATTATAGCCGTAGGTGTCCCGCAGTATCTGCGCCAGCCGCTCCCCCACCCCCACAATGGTGGTGGCAGGATCTCCCTCTACAGAGTCTGCAAAGCCTTCTCGGGAATGAGTGTGAAAAATCAGAATCTGGGGCTCCTGCCCGTCCCCCGACAGGGTCATATCCTTTGCCAGAAAGCTTTCCACGTTCAGATGGTCGCTGCTCGCCATAGTGTTGGAATCTACAATATAAAACTGCTTCAGCAGAGTTTCATAGTCCTGCAGACTCTCCAGATCCACCTGAGCCTGCTGTGCATGGGGCACAAAAGTCCCGGGATTTCGCAGCCCCGCAGCCGCCTGGTTCTCCTCCCGGAAGAGCTCCTCCAGAGAGCGTTCCCCGTCTCCCTGCTGCTCTTTGCCGGACGGATTCCATTCCTCCTCAAGGCCCTGCTCTGAAATCCCTTCCTCCGCCTCCGCCAGCAATATTTCCCGTAAGAAGCTGTCCTCCGGAACGCCGTCTTTTTCCGGCATACTATACTCCCGGAGATTTCCGTACCCGTTTTCATCCTCTCCCGAATTTTCCGTCACATAGCCGTAAAGCGGCAGCAGGCTGTCAATCTGTTCCTGCAGGAGCCAGCAGGTCTTGTGACTGCCCAACCGTCCAAACAGAATCCCGGGCATAAACATTTCATACAGGCCTTCCTCCGCCGCATCCACCATTTCCAGCAGTATTCCGTCCCAGACAGTGCTTTTTTCAACTGAGGCTTCCGATTCCGCTGTTTTACCGCAGCCTCTGACCGTGCCCAGCAGTGCCGGAATCAACAGCGCAGCCACTGCAGCCTTTGCCGCCCACGGGCGTCCCGGGGTGCTTTTTCCCTTTGCCACCGGACACTTCCTCGCCACACTTTTTTCTACCAGTATATGTCCACCAAAGCACTGCTATTCAACACATACGCATCTCCATGGCCATGTTGATTCCCTCGGAGACAGTGAAGCTGATTCGCTTAATCACCGCATCGATGTCCTTTCCCGTCATATACATATTATTCAGCTCCGGGAAGGGCGGCTGCTGTCTGCTCATGCATTTTACGGTATCCACTCCTTCCTCTCCCTCCAGTATTTTTTCCATGGCGTCCATGACGATGGTAGCAGAGTCCACCACTGTGGGAATGCCGATGGCAATCACGGGAATCCCCAGGCTTTCCTCCGTCAGGGCATTGCGATGATTACCTACCCCCGATCCCGGCTGAATTCCCGTATTGGTAATCTGAATGGTACGGTTCAGGCGCTTTGTGCTTCGGGCGGCCAGCGCATCTACCACAATCAGGGCGTCCGGCCGGGTCTCATTCACCACTCCCTTCACGATCTCCGCAGTCTCCATTCCGGTTCGGGCCATAACCCCCGGCTCCAGGGCGCTGAGAGAATTCATTTTATTACAGTTGTAGGCCGCTTTTCCGTATTCCCTGACAATATGGCGGGTGATAAACAGGTTGTCCACCGTCTGGGGGCCCAGGGCGTCTGCCGTCACCTCCCGGTTTCCCAGGCCCACCACCAGAATATTCTGCTCCCTGTCGTCCTGAGGCAGGAGCTTTAACAGCTCCTCCGCCAGGCATTTTGAGACCTCTCTGTGGTAATCCTCATCCGGCTCCACCATGGCAGGCGCTTCCATGGTGACGTAAATACCCATTGGCTTTCCCATGGCCTTTGCGGCATTTTTGGTGTCAATGGTAACCTTTGTCACCCTGACGTCCTCTTCCTCCCGATAGTACTCCTCCACGCTCACGCCCCGCAGCTCGCTCTCAGCCTCGCTGATACTCTCCCTGGCCTCCAGCGCCAAATCCGTCCTCATCTGAAAAATTCCCATGATCCTTCTCCCGTTTTAAAACTTTTTCTTATTTTTTGCGAAAAATAAGAAGAATATGTATTGACAAACCTCCTATTATTTACTAAACTATCAACGTATGTTTGCATTAGTCTTCCGTGTCTGGCTAAGGCGAAACAGCTTAAATAAATCATTATTGTATACAAATTGGAGGTGTAACGACTTGGCTAATATTAAATCCGCTAAAAAGAGAATTCTGGTGAACCGCACCAAGGCAGAAAGAAACAAGGCTGTAAGATCCGGCGTCAAGACCGCGATCAAGAAGGTGTTCGCCGCTGTTGAATCCGGCGACAAGGCAGCTGCGCAGGCAGCCCTCGCCTCTGCCACAAAGACCATTGAGATGGCCGGCAGCAAAGGGGTTTATCACAAGAACAATGTTGCCCATAAGGTTTCCCGTATCAGCAAAGCTGTAAACAGCATGGCTTAACATTTCAAACATAGAGGGCTGCGCACTATTCACCCGGTGCGCAGCCCTGTTTTATTCCCGCGGCAAAATGTTTCTTGCAAGCACATGAGCCAAGTCAACTGTGCCAATGCTTGCATAAGCATAAAGTCATATACTATGCCAAGGTCATGTACCATGACCTGGCGAATGCCGCGATGGGCAATACTCCGCTCAGTGCCTGTGCCCGCCGCCTCCATGGCTTGCGCCGCTGCTGCTGGTATGGTGCCCTCCGCCCCCGCCGCCGGAAGAACGGCTGCTGCCTCCGCCCCCGCCGCTGCTGGTTTCAATATGTCTCTTTACCACACTCTTGCGGATGAATTCATCCTGCACGTTGTTCATCACAGGTTTTCCGCCCGCCACATAAGTATTGGCCGCGGTGGTGTCCCTGACCTTATTTTTGCCCAGATGAGACCCGGCATATACCCCCGCGATCACAACGGAAATGAATATGGCCCCCAGGTAATAGCTTCCCCCTATCCGGATCTTACCCCCATCCAGATAACTGCATACCGTGTCGATATAACGCATATACGCCCTGCAGGGATCGCTGTCATAATACCTATCCACCGCGTACAATACATCCTCCACCGCCCTGACACTCATAGCGTCCTCCACCTTTCCGCTGGTGGACAGCCACTCTCCGCCCCGATGCTCCTCAAAACGGTTATCTATCAGGATAGAGCCGTCTCCTTCATAGGATTTGTTATATCCATAGCCCTTCTCATCCCAGAAATCATCGGCAATGGCCGTCATGTTGCTCTCCCAGTCGGTGGTAGAGCAGCCGTATTCCAAAGCTTCCGTGCCGTCCACCGGCTGGCTGAAGGTCAGAATGACAAAATCCGCCTTATATTTCGCCTCCTGCTTTGCAATATAATCCCGCAGCTTCTCTTCCTCCGCGTCGGTCAGAATATCCGCGTTATCATAGACCCGCTCTTTGGGCGCAGAGGTATTGGCGCGTTCCGCGCCGTTCCGTATAGATCCCACGACTCCCGCTCCTATGGCTGTTACGGCCACGATCCCTGTAATGATAAACAAAATACGGAAATGGCGGAGGTACTGCCTGATTGCTTCCTTTTTAAAATTATCGCTCATATATCCTCTCATTCCGCCGCGCAAGCGGCATTTGGATCATTACAGCCACGTCAGCAGCAGGGGCAGCATACAGAGAATCGCCGTCACACAGCCCCACACAGTTCCCGTATAGGCCCACACTTTTTTATTTGATACAGGCGCCTCGCCCACGATCTTACCTGTCTGTCCGTTGACGTAAAAGGGATATTCCCTGCCGCCGTATGTATACAGATAAGTCCAGACCGGCAGCAGTCCGAAATTGGCTCTGCTCCCCATTACGCTTATGTCCTGGCGGATGGTGCGTACCGAATGGTATCCCGCATAGCTGGCCTTCAGCATCTCCGCCGCGTCGTCGCTCATCTTTTTCCGCGCCCGGTCCTCCACCACATTTGCAGGCATATTGTATTTCTCCGCATAAAAGCCGGACATATACTCCGGATCAAAGTCAACCAGCTGGCTGTAATCATAGGGCTCCATCAGATCCATCACATTGTCCGGCATAGCCTCGGATGCATCTACGGGGATCTTGTCAAAGTTGACATCCATGTCCCTGACCACCGCGTAATAGGACGTTTCCGTATACTGGGTATCCCCGCTGGTCCAGGTCCTTACCTTTGTGCCCTCCCCCTGAAAAGCACAATGGGTATCATAGTCATAGAGCCAGTAGGGCACATAGCCGCCCTGCATACTGTTCAGCCTGACCTCCGACAGGAAATCCGTAGGGGCGAACAGATTCTTTTCGAATTTATCCCTGATCAGCGCTTTACAGATCTCTTTCCCCCGCTGAAAGGGCAGTATCAGCTTGGGCCGATAGTCTCCCACCACCCGCTGGTTCAGTATCAGATAGCTGTCGCAGTAAGGACACTGCGTGGCAGAGGTATGCTGCGCCACCGTAATTTCGCCGCCGCAGTTGGGACAGATTGTCATTTCCGGAGAAGTGCCGTTAGACAGCTCCCCGCTCTTTTCGCTCTCGCAGAACGGGCAGAACATGGTATGCTTTTCCGGACTGTACACCACGTTTCCGCCGCAGTTTTTGCATTTAAAATACATTATTTATCCCCTCTCGTAAGGTTATTCCTGTATCAGAATAACACATCCCGCCTGTTTGCGCCAGTGCTAATATTTGAAACCGGAAGGGCTCTTTTGGGTTATTGTATCTTTTTTTGAAATTTCATCAATTCTTTCGTAAGCTGTTTTGCAGAAAAATAATCATTTATAATGAGGATAAGATGGACAAGTATAAAGATCACAAGCACACTGAGCATTACGCCTGCAACAACCCCGGCTTTTTCCGTGTGGATTTCGGGACTCATGATACAGACGCCCACTACTTCCGCTTCTATAACCGCAAACTGTATGATTTTGCGCAGAATGATCTGCTTGTCTGATAACTCTTTTGAAGAATACATAAGCATATTCGGAATAACTCCCAGAGCCGCAAAAATAAACGGCGAGACAAACGCGCTGTATCCGAAGCTTGCGTCAGGCTCTAAAACTGAACCAAGGATCGCAATTCCTGCCGTAATACAGGTGACAAGAACAAAATATATTATAAGCGACTTGTAAAGTATTTCTTTAAGGCTCATAAGCTTCCACCTTTCAGAGCTTTTTTCAGCTCGGGCACATATTTTCTTGAGACAATAACTTGTTCTCCGTTTTGAAAAACAGCCGTAAATCTGCCGTTCAGCGAGGATTTTATCGACTCGATCTTCATGAGATTCAACAGCACGGATTTTGATACGCGCAGAAAGTGCTTTTCCTTTAAAGCTTCCTCCAGCTCGTACAGCTTCTGACGTGTTTCATATACCTGTTTTTCGCAATAAATGAATACTTTGTTGTCTACTCCTTCAATATAAAACACATCTGCCACCGGAATTTCATATTGCGCACTTTCGATCATCCCCGTAAGCTGCCCTTGTCTGGATTTCACAAAACGGACGATCTCCGTTATTTCATTGCTTACCTCATGACAGTAAATTTCCAGCCGCTCCTTTTCTTCTTTTTTTATTTGAGAAATGTTTATGATCATTTACAATATACCTGCTTTTCTGTTGTCTGTGCATTCCAGAGCTCAATACTCGGTTCGCCCTCTCCTTTCAGATAATAATCAAAAAATTCAAGAATGATACCATTTACTTTGGGAATAAATTCAGTCGGGTCCACCTCGCCCTTCCCCAGCATTTTCGCCAATGCGGGGGCAAAAAGCGGCAGATCCGTGAAATCCATATGCTCCGTACCGTCGAAATGAGCTTCTCTGGCGCAGACAGCATTGTCAAGCAAATATGTGTTTACATAGACTGTTTCTCCGTCACCGGCATAAGACTCCCAATGACTTGCATTATCCAGTGAAAGTATCGGTATCGGGTAAGGATCGGGATTGTAGCCGATTTTTCCGTCTGTAAACGATATTTGCTCGCCGAGCATTGTGCCGTCGATGTCAATTACCGCCGTAATGTCGTCGCGCTCCCTGCCCAGCTGTACCGCCGCAGCCCCTCCGATAGAATGTCCCGTAAGTCCGATTTTTTCTGTGTCCGTCATTTCAAGCGCTTTAAGAATTTCCGCTTTTTTCTCCTCTGATTCCGTATACCATGCCGCATCAAGCGAACCTGACTCTTTCGCGACCTTTATGGAATCAAGCACAAAGTTTTCATCAGCCGTGCGGATGGACATCCATTCACATATAATGTCATAATCCTTCTCCGTCTCGGTAAAATCGGAGCTGTACTGCATATTAACGGCATTCTGCATAAACTCAAAGTCAACTATAATTGTCTTACCCGCTGTGTCTTTTGTAAAGAAAGCGTAATAAGGGTGGTCTATGCTTGCTACAACGTAACCGTTGCTTACAAGCTCCGCATACAGTGAATAATTACTCTGATAATAGCCGAATGAGCCGTGAGCAAACAGTACCAGAGGGCAATCTGCCGCATCACCGTCAGGATAGTAAAGGTGAATGGGTATCTCCCGGCAGGAACCGTCGTTTTCACGGGTTTCCAGCCTGCTGCTGTCGATAAGTATCGCCTGGGTTTCCTTTACTTCGTACTGACCGCTTGTTTTCAGTCCCGAATAGTCTGCGAAAATAAAGGCGGGGAAAAGTGAAAAACCGATCACGATAATGCTCATAACCATACCGAAAATCGCTTTTCCTGTTGTTCTTTCTTTTTTTGTACCGCCGCGCTTTACAAAATATGCGATACAGGATATAGCCAGGCGTATTCCGAGGATAACAAGACAGCCCGTGAATCTCCATTTCGTTCCTGTTACAGGCAAAAGCATTACAAGCAGCATGAGTACAAACTCAGTCCCGCGGAAAAATAATCTGTTTCTGCGCCAGAGGCTTCTGTATTTTGTGAAGCCCAGCACCGTAAGCGCAATTTCCATAACCGTAAAAACCGCAAATAATATAACTCCCATTTTGACAACTCCATCCTTTTCATTTTGTATTTTAACTGACGTATCCAGAATACATTATTATACAAAAGAAATCAGCAGGAAAAATGTAAGATGCAGTTTTGAATGGTAAAATGCACAAACATGCTGTTGACAATGAGTGTAAAAAGTTTAATCTGAAAATGCAACCCTCATGCCATCCTCCAGCTCGCCGTCCGACGCTGTCACCACTTGTTCCTTTCCGCTTAAGCCCGCAGAAATCAGGACACTTCCATCCGTTTCCTCTGCCGCGACCTCCACGCTTCTTTTTCGCACCGTATAATATCGGCCATACTCCGTATTTACCTCCTCCAATACAAAGCAGAAGCCATCGGAAACAGCCCCCGGCGGCAGCCGCCAGAAGGAATTATATTTCCACGCCTCAACTTCCGTCCCATTAAGCGTCACGGTCTCCTGCTCCTTTTGCAGATAACTCTCCGGCAGTACCGTTTCCACTTTTACCCTGAACAGGGCGTCATCAATAGCCTGATGAAAAAAAGTCCCTGCAAGCATAAGGGCAAAAAACAGCAAAAGGAGACAGGATGATATTTTCAGACTTTTTTCTTTCTTTACCATTTTACCGTTCCCAGCCCCTCCCAGATTTCTTCTTCAAAATGCACATACAAAAGCAGGAAAGGAATAAGGCATATTACGCCGACGGCATAGACCAGTCCCCCATCCCCCTCCGCCAGACTCTCCCGCAGCAGGGAAAGCGGCTTCAGTCTTTGCGACTTTACAAAATACATAGGCTGCTCCACCATATTAAAGCCCTCCGCAAACATAAAAACAAACACTGCCGCCGCGCAGGCGCGCATCTGAGGCAAAATAACCTTTATCATAATCACTGCCGCAGATCCTGTCTCCAGCCTGGCCGCCTCCAGTCCTTCAAAGTCTATTGTCTGCGCATACTGATACATCAGAAAGATAGAAAAGGGTGAAAACATCATAGGCAATATCAATGCAGCGCCGGTGTCCAGCAGCTTCATATCCCGCAGCGCGATATAATTCGGCAAAAGCGTCACTTGAAGGGGCATCAGCATCAATAACAGCAAAATAATCAGAATAACCCCTTTTCCCTTCATCCGGCATATTCCCAGGGAAGCTCCGGCCATAAAGGAAAAAAGCAGCGACCCTGCGGCGATTGCCAGCGCCACAGACAGGGAATACCAGAATTTAGGATAAAACCACAGTTCCGCCAGCAATACCCTGTAAATTTCTTCCGCTCCCGTCTTTGCAATAATATAACAGATCGGAAGCAGTGTAAAACCGGCGGCCAAAAGAAATCCAATGCCCGCAAAGATTTTTTTCAGTTTTCCCGTCATACCGTATCCTCTTTCTTTCGATAAAGGCTCAGAAAAAGAAAGGCCGTTAATAGCACCGTCAATATCACAGACGCGGCCGCCATATTCTGATAATTCAGCTTCAGGAACTGATTATTCATATAATACTGTAATGTATATGCGTAATCCGGCGGATAATTTGTCCCGTAATACAGATAACTCTCCCGGAAGGTTCTGAAGCAGTATACAATTCCCAGGATCACAACAAACTTAATCGGTCGCTTTATAAGCGGCAGCGTGATACGGACATATATCTGCGGCCAGGAAGCTCCCTCTGTCCTGGCTGCGTCATAAAAGTCAGGGTTAATCCCCTCAAAGGCCGAAAAGAGAATAATGATACCCATTCCAAGATATTTCCACAAAAAGAGAAGATAAATCGGCCACTCATTCTCCACCCGGCCGAAAAAAACAAGAAATGCGCCCACCACACAAAAGGAAGGCAAAAAAAGCGGCAGTATGGACACCCTCCGCAGAAATACCCCGGCTTTTTTCCCCCTGTAGCACAGCAGAGAGATTCCCGCCGTACCAAGCAAAAAAAGCGGTACACAGATCAATATCATTTTCCCTGTGTTAATCGCTGCTTTCCGAAAATAATCGTTTTTCAGAACAGCGGCATAATTAGCGGCCCCCGCAAAACGCCCCTGATATATATCCTTCAGAAAAGAATAATAAATCACCCTGATAAAGGGAATCAGATAAAATACGCAAAGTCCCGCAGCCGCCGGTATAAGGCACAATTTCAGTTTCGTGTTCAATTTCAGCTTTAATTTTGGTTTTAATTTCAACTTTACTCTCCCAGATACATATTTACCTTTCGGTTCAGTTCCTCAATCATGGCATCCTCGTCCAGTTCGCCCGCCAGATACAGATAATAGGGTTCAAAAATTTCAGCAGGATATCCGAAACACAGCCTTCCCCGGCTATAGAGCGCCAACAGGTCTTCCGCATAAGTATCTCCGCCGTACAGCTCCTCCTTTGCCGACAGATGGGTATCCGGATTGTCCAGATAGGCAGACGCCATATCCGCCGCAAATTTCAGGGTATCCTCCAGATTTGCCGATCTGGGATTCACAATCAGCACATCTGCTGTAACCCGCACATAATCATCTGCCTCACTGCGCCGCGGTACTCTGCAGACTCTGAAATTTCCCATTCCCGCATACTTTTCAAGTTCCCGTCCGCTTTCGAGACTTATCTGTTCAAAATAAATTTTGCCCAGAAAATTTCTCCGGCGCAGCTCCTCTCTCTCTTCCATGGACAATGTTTTGTCCTCCGTCTGCGGGTAACCGAAATTAGGTTCATTCCCGATAGAAATATAAGAGTCCCAGATAGCATTATCCTTCCAGGCTCTCTCCTGCTCCAGGATTTTCCGAAACTCCGGAGTGTCATACTCAATATGATGATTCTGCACCATAGCTTCCGTATAATACTCTGCTGCATTGTACCCGGGCGGGCGAAGGGCAAAATAATTCATCTTCCCGTCCTCATACAGCCTTTCGGCAAACCCGTACAGTTCTTCCCATGTAGTAAGCTGTGCCATCTCGATTCCGTATTCTCCGAGCTTATCATCGCTGTATACGATCCCTTCCGCCCGGACATTCAGAGGCAGCATCCAGACGTCCCCCTGCCAGAGGGCCGCCTCACGGATAAAGGGCTGGCAATTCTCCCAATAGGCCGCAATGCTTTCCTCCGGTATGGGCTGATACGTCATGGCATTCCGCATAGTCAGCACCTCCGGCATATCCGTGCTGAGAATGACGAAATCAAAATCCCCATCCCCCGCCAGCACCTTCAGCGCCAAATCCTCCCAGCTTATCTTTTCCAGATCAATATTGTAGCCAAGCCAGTTATCTATATCCGCCGTCTGCAGCACATATCCCTTCAACGGCTTATTATTTGCCAGATAGCTTTCCGGATAAAAAGCATAAATCCTCCCGGCCTCTTTATCCTGTACATACAGCCTTTCTCCCTGCACCTGCATCCGGGGCATACCTCCGGTCAGCTTTCTCACCAGAAATCTGGAAACTGCCCGGGCGTCTTCCGGCACAAGCTTCACATACTCCATGGTATTCAGCACATAGCCGTAAAGCGCCCCTTCCTCCCGGGAATAGGCAATGTCATAAAGCACGTCCTGAAGGCCTGTGACATACCGCTCGGACAGGACCCCTCTCCCCGGATCATATTTCTGCAAAAATATGCCCGCTGCATCCTCATATCCCGCCAGCCAGTAAACACCGCTCGTTTCGTCCCGGGTAATCCCCATGGGCTGTCCGCTGACCGCCAGCTCGCCCCATTCCTTCCTGCTCAGATCAAAAAGCAGCAACGCCGCCCTGCCTTCAAAGGACTCGCCCGGGCCCGCGCTTAAAATACCGTAGAACAAAAGCGTATTTCCCAGAGCCTCCGCCTTATGTATGGTAATACCCTCCGTCTCCATGCAGACCTCGTTCTCCCCGGTAATAAGGTTCAAAGACAATATGGTCTGCTTTGCCATGCGGTAACAGTACAATGTATCACCGTCAATACATAGTCCCGTAAGCTCCTTCTCATATCCTTCCGCCCCCGGGCTGATTGTGCGGAGTACCCTGCCATCATCCGCCGTAACAGGGAATCTCTCCACGCACTCTCCCTCCCCATTATAATGATAGATAGTGCTGTCTCCCGCCAGCGAACAGTAAAAATCACCGTTTTCCGGATGGACGCAGAATTCCAGCAGCCCCTCCACGGAAAACTCCGTTACTTCAGTGTTCACCTCCCGGTTTTCCTCTTCCGCCTTTCCACAACCCCATAAGGCGATCAGTAAACCGGTCACCAGGCAAAAACACAAAATCTGATATATCTTCTTCATCACAGGCTACCGCTCTTTCCGCTTTCCAAATCGTAATACCACCATGTATTATCAGTCTGCATCCAATACAGGTATGCGGGGGTCAGATAAATGTACTGTACCGAACCTTCCGCAGAAAGCAGCGCCGCCGAAGTCTGTCCGTCCCAGCAGTAAATTTGGCCATCCCCGTCCTGATAATACAGCTTTGCCCCATCACAGGCCACATACTGGGCATAAACGCCCATATCCTCTTCCTCTCCCGTCACTCTGTCCAGCACATGGCGGGTTCTGGTTTCCATATCAAAGAAGCTCAGCCAGTCTCCCGCTGCCACAGGCCAAAGCGCATTTTTCTTCACCAGAAAGTACTGTTCTTCCGCCGTATCGTATCCCAGCAGATAGCCTTTTGTAAAAAAGGTTACATCCTCATCATTTATTACATTTGCCAAAATAATATCCTGACACAACTGAATATTTGTCACTTCAAATTCCGATCCGCAATAAGTCCTGCCTCCGTCCTCCTCATTATAAATACAAAGCCCTTCCGGCGTGTTAAGATAAAGCTTATCCTTCAGAAAGAAAAACTCACCGCAGGGTTCCGTAAATACATCCTCGCTCTCTCCGGTCTCACAATGAATCCGGACAATTTTTTTCCCGTCGTTTATCCATGCATACAGCCACCCGTCCTTTACCTGCAGATACAACCCCGCGCTTTCGTACAGACAGGTCTTTTCCTCCCCTTCCGCCTTACAGGCATAAATCTTATCCGCCGATAAATCCGAATAATAGACAGTTTCTCCGTTCCCGCTCCATGTCAGGTACCCTAAATTTTCTTTGGCGGAATTCAGCCTTGCCTCCTCCTCCGGAATACCATTCCCTGCAATATCCTGCCATGTCCTTACATCCAGCGTCTGAAGCCGTTCTTCAATTTCCTCCGGCAGCCGCTGCCCCTCTGCCGCTTCCGGCTCGGACGTGGGGAAGGCTGTGTCCATCCGTTGTTCCTCCCCGCCGGATTTTGAAATATCGGTTCCCGCAGCTTCTTCTCCACCGCATCCTACGAGTAAAGCGGCTGCCAGCAGCGGCAAAAATGAAATTTTTAAGCTTCTCATGTTGTCACGCCCTTCCTGCTTACCTGTATTTATATACGGAAAGCACTCAGGAATCTACTTCCCGAGTGCTTTCTGAAGATTTGCACCACTGCTCCTAATATTGACACCGGCCTGTCTCATCCTTAGCCGTTGCTTTCATTGCAAAATTCCTCCTTAATCGATACTATGCTGCTTACTACCCATACAGAATAACACACGACGCAACATTTGTCAATGTTAATAATATCAAAAAGTTATCTTTTGCAATTCCGAATCAATTCCACAATATACCGTTTTGAAATACAGTTATATAATCATTTATAGTTCACGATCTTTCCGAAGTCCGCTTTCAAGGAAGCGCCCCCTACCAGTCCGCCGTCAATGTCGGGCTGTGCGAACAGTTCCGCCGCATTTCCCGCATTTACGGAACCGCCGTACTGAATGCGTACTGCGGCAGCGGTTGCGTCGTCGTACATTTCAGCGATGCAGTCCCGGATGCCCTTGCACACCTCCTGGGCCTGCTCAGTGGTGGCGGTTTTTCCCGTGCCGATTGCCCAGATGGGCTCGTAAGCGATTACCAGCTCTTTCACCTGATCTGCGGTCACATCCACTAAATCGGATTTGATCTGAAGACGAATCCAGTCCATGGTAACGCCCATCTCCCGCTGCTCCAGAGACTCGCCGCAGCAGAGAATGGG
>JAMPFR010000042.1 GCA_023664365.1 Acetatifactor muris
AGTGATGTCGATAAGGGGAATGCCGATCAAGGTATTATTCAGCGTTTCCTTAGGTTTTATTAAACAACTATGATGCAATTTTAGTTTACATTGTATGACAGAAAGACAAAAAGGCGGAAAAAGCGGCTAAATCCGCTTGCGTGCAGAGCCGACGGCGGCTCTGTGCCGCTTTGGGATACAATGGGGTGGAGAGAATGCAGGACAACAGGGCAGTACAAAACTACGAACCGGAATTAATCAACGTCAGGAGAAATCCGTATCTGCTGGATTATGAGGAGCAGCGGCGGGGCACGGTGCAGGATCGGCACCGGGTGCAAGGTCGGCATCAGATGCAAGGGCAGCGCACAGCGCAAAGTCAATACATCAGACAGAGTGCGAGGAGAGAGTCCCCGGGACAAATGTACAGGAATGGGACGGAGGGCGGAAGACAGCCCCGTTCGACATACAGACAGGAGACGGGACGTCCGGTGGAGCGCATGGGACAGCCCCGCCCGTCATACAGGCAGAAGACGGGACGGCCTGCGGAGCGCATGGGACAGCCCCGCCCGTCATACGGACAGGAGACGGGACGTCCGGTGAGAAGGACAGGCGAAGTGCAGCCCATATACAGACAGGGAACAGGACGTCCGGTGCGCAGGACAGGAGAGGTACAGCCCATATACGGCCGGGATATGAGACAGACAGTGGGAAGAAGCCGGGCACAGTCAGGACTGCCTGACCGGCAGGCTATGCTGAAAGAACGCCGCAGAAGGCAGCTGCGCAGGCAGAAGATAGCGGTTGGCATCTGGGCGGTTTGTATTATCGCCATCAGCGGCGTACTGCTTTTGAATCGGGGCAGCGCATCAGCGGCGGAGCCTGTGGGCACCCTTAATAAGGATACGCAGCAGCAACGGCAGGAGGCGCTTCCCTCCAATGCTTCAGGCACTTTGATACAGGGGCTTCCCGCAGAGAAATTTACGGCGCATCCGGAGTGGACGGAGAATTTTCTGACGCCGAACGAATATTCCAGGCCAGGGGAACCATTGACGGAGGTAAAGGACGTATTTGTGCATTACACGGCTAATCCCGGAACCAGCGCGGCCCAGAACCGCAGCTATTTCGAGCAGCAGAAGGACACGCACATGGCCAGCGTCAGTGCCCATTTCATCATTGGCTATGAGGGAGAAATCATTCAGTGTGTGCCTTTGGATGAAATCGCTTATGCGGTAGCAGGCAGAAATTATGATTCTGTTTCCATAGAATGCTGTTACACAGCGAAGGACGGTTCCTTCACAAAGGAAACTTATGACTCTCTGCTCTCCCTGCTGGCCTGGCTGACGGATGTGTATAATCTGGATACCGATCATATTCTGCGCCACTACGACTGCGGCGGCAAGAAGTGCCCTGTTTATTATACGGAAAACGAGGACGCGTGGGAGCAGCTGAAGCAGGATGTGAAGGCATATAAGTAACAGTTGGCTTTAAGCATGGCCGTTTGGCTCATTGATCGCGGGAATAGAAAACGTCCTCCAGGCCCGTTTTGGGCTGCTTTCCCCGATATCCGAAGGTAAGGGCGCTGATGTTTTCGCCCCGCTGCCAACGGGTGAACAGCCGGATCTTGCGTTCATAGCCGGAGACGATGGCTTTTATGCGGCTTTCGGTCATGTTCGGGTCTAAGGAGTAAAGCTGCTCAATGAAGGAAGGGTCAGGCAGTCTGGAGGCATCCACCTGAGAGCGGTCTCTTACCAGAGACAGAAGCTTCAGTTCGGTGGCTTCAAAGCTTTCGGTGCCGATCTTAAGCATATCCCGATCGTTGTCCGGCACAGCGTCATTTACAAACAGGGCTTTTCCGCTGTCATAGATAGGGGCCGGTCTGATAAACTTCAGGCTGTCGGCATCTCTGAGAATGGAAATATTGGTGAGATGCCGGTCACGGTTGGAAAGTATAAAGTCGGTCATGATCTGGTATTCCAGAAAGGGGCGCAGTTCCTCCTCCGCCAGCCCATGCTCTGCGCAGACAGAGATAAAATGTTCATAGGTGTTCTTGTCCCCGGGCTTCTTTTGGGAAGTTTCAATGTCATAGGCGGACACCAGTTCAAGCTCCAGGGATGTGAATAATTCCGAAAAGCAGCCGTAATGGTAGGAGCGGCCATGGATCTCCGCCAGCTTATAGGGAGTATGATTTGAAAAGCCTTGAAGCTCATGGAGCCTTGTGGCAATGACTTCATTGAAGCTTTCTGCAGAAAGGGAGTCCCGGTTGCCTTTTATCATACCGCGCTTTCCGTTCCTTATGGTCCAGCATTTATCAAGGGAGCCCTGCAGGGAACCGTTGGGAGTATAGTGAGGAATCGTATCCGGGGTGTCGGATTTTTCATTTGCTATGTTTATGTCATCATGAAAATCATTTTCAAACAGATTTACGTCTTTCCAGCGCAATCCCGAATCAATGGGAGAGATCCAGTAATAGTCTGTCAGCGAGAGTCCCAGATTTTTTACAAGGTAATCCTCCGGGCCCAGCAGTCCTTTATCCAGCAGCATCTGCCTGATATGTCCCTGTTCGATGGGGACGGCCCGTCTGGCCCACCATTTCTTCAGCCAGTCTGTGCTTTTGGGATCGTGAATGGGCGCCAGCTCGGCATTGTACTCAAACAGTCTGTAATTTTCGATGGCGCCGTCCTCCGTAAGGTTTATGACGGCGATCTCACTGTCTTGTCTTTTCAGCATAAATGGTCTCATAGGCTTCCTCCATTATGATCTCTGACAGGCGTTCCTCCAGCTTCCACTTTGCAAGCTCGCGAATGACAAGAGTTGCCTCCTGCTTCACGGGAAGGATCAGATCCTCGTATAGTATTCCGCTTTTTTCAAAGGTAAGATAATATGACTTGTGCTTTACCGTGACTGTGCCGGAAATGCTGTACTTATCCGAATAAACGGTACAGCTGCAGCTGCATAGCTTATAAAATTCGTCCATGGGGATCCCAAGAGCGGCAGACAGGGCATACAGCTGGCCGCATTTTAAGTTTGCCACCGGAAGCTTGTGATTGGCAAGGTCATTGAGGGTGCTGTATGGGACGCCGCTTTTTTGAGAAAGCTGATATAGGGACATTTTGTTTTTCTGCAGGTATGTCTTTAACATAATTTACACCTCGTAATGTATTATACCGCATATGCGGTATAATATCAACAACTAATTCCGGAGAGCAGCCATTTTTATATCGACAAGCTGTTTCGGACAGTCACCAAAAGCACAGTCACCAAAATCATACCGGAATATTGCGAAATTTCTTCCTATCTGTTAAAATGAGAAAAGAATAGGAAAGAGAAGCTGAGGAAAGGTATGGTTGCGACAAGGCAATGAATATTTTGGCACCGTCCATTCTGGCCGCGGATTTCTGGCGGCTGGGGGAACAGATTCAGGAAGCGGAGAAGGCGGGAGCACGGTATCTGCACATAGATGTGATGGACGGCGTGTTTGTGCCTTCCATATCCTTCGGGATGCCTGTGATTCAGACCATACGAAAGCAGACGGGCCTGTTTTTTGACGTTCATCTGATGATAGAGAAGCCGGAGCGTTATCTGCGGGAGTTTGCGGACTGCGGGGCGGATTTGATCAATTTTCATCTGGAGGCGGCGGAGGACGTCAGGGGAACCATAGAAGGAATTCACAGTCTGGAGAAAAAGGCAGGCGTCACCATCAAACCGGCAACGCCTGTAAAAGCGGTGGTGCCCTATCTGGAACTGGCGGATATGGTACTGGTTATGACGGTGGAGCCGGGCTTCGGCGGACAGAAGCTGATGCCGGAATGCCTTGACAAGGTAAGGGAGCTTCGAGGCCTGGCGCAGGAACGGGGACTGGACATTGATATAGAGGTGGACGGAGGTATCACTGCGGATAATGTGGGGCTTGCGCTGGAAGCGGGCGCCAATGTGATAGTGGCGGGATCCGCCGTGTTTCGGGGAGATATAGGAGAAAATATCAAAAGGCTCGGCATATGATAAAGGGTGAGGGAATGTTTTGACAAAAATGACTGAAGTGTCGGAATTCCCGGAGAAAGGGAGGCGGATATGCACCTTATTGGAGGAGTAAGAAGCGGTCATGATACGGATGCCCATCAGGTGACGGGCTGTATGCATGTGCATACCCATGAGCAGCAGGGAAGCCTGAAATCAGGCGGCGCCAATGCCATGTCCCAGGCAGTACAGCTGCAGATGCAGAAGGAACAGCAGGATGCTCAGTTCTCTCTTTCAAACTGGCTTCAGCAGGCGTTGAACCGCAGCAAAAGCATTCTGAAGGGAATCTGGGGAACCAACGAGACGGATAGTGCATGGACTGCAGGTGACAGGACAGGCAGCGCGCAGACCATGGCGCAGGTGGGTGACAGCGGTGCAAACGGGCACGGGACGGTGAACGGCCAGACGGCGGCGGAGCATAGCGCGGCAATACAGGGCAATCCCTATTTCGCGGCCATGCCGGAGAAAAGCGCCGCAGCGCATATGACGCCCTTTCAGAAGGTTCGGGCAAAGATTGTGGCCGGGGCGGAAAAGCTTGCGGGCAGGCTGCCGGGGAAATCCTTTCAGTTTCAGGCTAAAAATTCTTTTCAGGCAAAGCCGGAGCAGCGTCCCAAGGAGGATCTGAGAAAGCGGAGCAAGTATAGAAAGGATGAACTGGAGATAGACTGTATACTGACGGATGAGAGTTATCTGATGGATTCCTACGACAGAAAAGGGGAGTACAGCCAGCTGACTACGAAAAAGTGATTTTAGCAGTAAAAAGAAAAAATTTTCTTGCGTATATTCCGTTGATATGTTAATATCAACTTAAAGCATAACCGTATCTAATTTTCAGTTAAATTTCTGTCAAATCAATCAGAATGATCGGAAAATCTATGCTTTTAAATTCAAATCTACGAAAATAAAGCAGGAGATTTTCAAAATACCATCCAAGGGAAAGCCTCCTGTGCGTAAAGGAGGAAAAGGATGGGGATAGTATCATTAAAGTATGATTTCAGCTTTAAGCAGCTCATGTTGAATGAAGAGGTGCGAAGGTATTTTATCAGCGACGTTCTGGGAATTCCGGCGGGAGAGATCCGCTCTGTCTGTCTGGCGAATCCGTTTCTGTGGAAAAGGTATGCCAGGCAGAAGCAGGGCATCCTGGATGTAAGGGTGGAACTGAACGACGACAGCCGGGTGAATCTGGAGCTGCAGATCCGGATGGTGGCGCACTGGGACAAGCGGAGTCTGTTTTACTTAGCGAAGATGTTCACGGAGGACCTGTTGGCGGGGGAGCGCTATCATAAGCTGAAAAAGTGTATTTGTATCAATGTTCTGGATTTTAACCTGAACGAGTCCCCGGAATATCACAGAAGATACAGGCTGCGGGACGAAAAAGGGGAAGAATTTTCGGACATGTTCGAGATACATGTGATTGAACTGAAAAAGCAGATAAGCGGAGACAGGCCGTTGGATGACTGGATCCGGCTGTTCAACGCGGAAACGGAGGCGGAGTTGGATATGATAAAGACGGAAAACCCGGGAATACAGGCAGCGATCAGAGAGGTAAAGGTTATGAGTCTGAGGAAGAATTTGCGGGCATTGTACGAGGGTTACATGAGGGAGATACGGGACAGATACGCCAGAGATGATTATGTCAGGGCTGAGGGAATTGCCGAAGGGAAGGCCGAGGGAAAGGCTGAAGGAAAGGCCGAGGGAAAGGCTGAAGGAAAGGCCGAGGGAAAGGCTGAAGGAAAGGCGGAAGCAGTTCTGGAACTGCTGTCTTCAAAGGGGAAAATTTCAGAAAAACTGGAGCGGAGGATTCGGGGCCAGAAAGATATGGATATATTGAGTACCTGGCTGGCAGCAGCGTCTGCGGCGGAGAGCGTGTCGGAATTTGAGGAAAAGACCGATATCAGCAGAGAGCCAGACATATTCAGAGTCTGAAAGACTGTCGGTCTGAAAGATGCCGGCTGACTACGAAAAAGTAATGGTTGACATTTTATCGGGGATTGTGATACTCTCATTTTACAGATGAGAAAGGCAGTGACGAAGAGAGTACATTCTGAGCCTGTTTTACAGAGAATGTCCCGGGTGCGGAGGATAAGGGATTTTGCACCTTTACGGCTGAGAGGGACAGGACGGGAGGAATGGAACATGGCTTCCGAGCAGCGCACCGAGTCGATGGAGAGATGTCTGCATGTCCGGACGGTAAAGCCGGGGCAGCGTTTTCCGGCGGCAAGGCTGCGACAGGTTCCGCCTGTTACAGCGGATAGAGTTAGGGCTTTTCCCCACGGGTGAAAGAGCATTTGCCGTATCGGCGGCATGGGAATCCTGACTTGAAGAGGTTCGGCCTGAGAAGGCCGGACGAAGAGAAGTGGTACCACGGGCGCAGGCTCGTCTTCTTGCATGACATATGCGGGGAAGGCGGGCTTTTTTGTATAATATAATATGAAGCGCGATACTACTGTTGGTATATGCGACTGCCCTGTGAATGGAACAGTCCGGGATATTTTTTAAAAAGGAGAAAAACAGATGCAGAACAAAGGCCCTTACTATTTGACAACGGCTATCGCCTACACATCAGGCAAGCCCCACATCGGCAACAACTATGAGATCGTGATGGCGGACAGTATTGCCCGGTTCAGGCGGAAGGAAGGCTATGAGGTCTTTTTCCAGACGGGAACCGACGAGCATGGACAGAAGATTGAGCTGAAGGCACAGGAAGCGGGAGTGACCCCCAGGGAATTTGTGGATAATGTGGCGGGCGTCATCCGGGGAATGTGTGATTTGCTGAATATTTCCTATGATAAATTCATCCGTACTACGGACGATTACCATGAGAAGCAGGTACAGAAGATATTTAAGCGTCTGTATAATCAGGGAGATATTTATAAGGGAGCTTACGAGGGCTTATACTGTACGCCCTGCGAGTCCTTCTGGACGGAGAGCCAGCTGGTGGACGGCAAGTGTCCGGACTGCGGCAGAGAGGTGAAGCCCGCCAGGGAGGAGGCATACTTCTTCCGCATGAGCAAATATGCGGACAGGCTTATCCGCCATATCAATGAGCATCCCGAGTTTATTCAGCCCGTGTCCCGCAGGAACGAGATGATGAACAACTTCCTGCTGCCCGGCCTCCAGGATCTGTGTGTGTCCAGAACCTCTTTTAAATGGGGGATTCCCGTGGACTTTGACGATAAGCATGTGGTGTATGTCTGGCTGGACGCTTTGAGCAACTATATCACCGGCATCGGCTATGATGCAGACGGCAGCAGTACGGAGCAGTACAAAAAGCTGTGGCCTGCGGATCTGCACCTGATCGGCAAGGACATCATCCGGTTTCATACCATTTACTGGCCCATTTTCCTGATGGCGCTTGGAGAGCCGCTGCCGAAGCAGATATTCGGACATCCCTGGCTGATGATGAACGGCGGCAAGATGAGCAAATCCAGAGGAAACGTCATTTATGTGGACGACCTGACGGACTTTTTCGGCGTGGACGCGGTTCGTTATTATATGCTCCACGAAATGCCTTATGAAAACGACGGCAACGCCACCTGGGAGCTGATTGCGGAGCGCACCAACTCCGACCTGGCCAACACTCTGGGTAATCTGGTGAACCGCACCGTCTCCATGAGCAACAAATATTTCGGCGGTGTAGTGGCGGACAAAAAAGCTGCATTGACGGAGCAGGATGCTGCTGTGGATCGGGATTTGCGGCTGACCGTTATCGGCGCCTATACAAAGGTGGCGGGGAAGATGGAGGAGTTGCGGGTAGCGGACGCTCTGACAGAGATTTTCACTGTCTTCAAGCGCTGCAATAAGTATATTGACGAGACGGAGCCCTGGGTGCTGGCAAAGGATGCGGCGAAGGCAGACCGTCTGGCAACCGTCCTCTATAACCTGGTGGAGGGAATTGTCATCGGCGCTTCCCTGCTGGAGCCCTTTATGCCCGGGACGGCGGAAAAAATCGCAAAGCAGCTGAATACCTCCCTGCGGGACTTTGATACTCTGGGAACCTTCGGCCTGTATCCCGATGGAAACAGGGTGACGGATCAGCCGGAAATCCTGTTTGCAAGGCTGGATAGGAAGGAAGTGGAGAAGCGGGAGGAGGAGCTTGCCGCGGCTATGGCTGCCGCCGCACAGAAAGCAGGCGGAGAGGAAGCACAGGCCGCCGGAGCGGGAAACGGCGCAGGGAAAAATGATGCGGAAGGAACTGACACAAATGTCATTGAACTGGAGGCGAAACCGGAGATTACCTATGAGGACTTTGCAAAGCTTCAGTTTCAGGTAGGTGAGATTATTGCCTGCGAGGCGGTGCCGAAATCCAAAAAGCTGTTGTGCAGCAAGGTAAAAATCGGAAGTCAGGTAAAGCAGATTGTGTCCGGCATCAAGGCGCATTACACCCCGGAGGAAATGGTGGGGAAAAAGGTGATGGTGCTGGTGAATTTAAAGCCTGCCACGCTGGCCGGGGTGGTGTCCGAAGGAATGCTGCTGTGCGCGGAGGACGAGGCGGGAAATCTGGCTCTGATGAAGCCGGAAAAGGAGATGCCTGCGGGAGCTGAAATCTGCTGAGACCGGGAAGGGTTATAAACATTGTGTAAAATTTGCACAAAGGGGCTTAATTTTTTGTCGAAAATGAGTTATACTCCTTAATGAGAGCGGAGAGTATGCTGATTCAGAGGTGAGTGTATGGTAAAGGAAGAATTTTATTATGATTCCCGGGATGGCAAGAGCAAGCTGCATGCGGTCAGGTATGTGCCGGATAATCCGGAGGATATACGCTGTGTGGTACAGATTGTACACGGGATGGCGGAATATATTGAGAGATATGAGGAGTTTGCCGGATTTCTCACGGACAGAGGCTGTGTGGTTACCGGTGAGGATCACATGGGCCACGGGAAATCCGTAGGCAAGACGGAGAAATACGGATATTTCTGCGAGCAGGATCCGGCTACGGTTCTTGTCAGGGATGTGCACAGGCTTAAGAAGGCGACGCAGGCTCTGTATCCCGACGTGCCGTACGTTATTCTGGGGCACAGCATGGGTTCCTTTATCACCAGGAATTATATGTTTCGGTACGGTACGGGAATCAGCGCCGCAATCATCATGGGAACGGGTATGCAGTCCCCTGTGCTGCTGAAGGCCGCCAAGGCGCTGGCCCATATCCAGAAGGCCTTTTACGGCCCTAAGCACGTCAGCGGCTTGATAGATAAGTTGTCCTTCGGCAGCTATAATAAGCGGATAGAAAATCCGGCCACCTCAGCAGACTGGCTCAGCAGGGACGGGGAGCGGGTGGCAAAATATACTGCAGACCCCATGTGCGGGTTTGTGTTTACTGCCAATGGTTTCCTGACACTGTTTGAACTGATATCCAGAGTGAACAGGCGGGAAAACCTGGAGCGCGTACCCGCTAAGCTTCCGGTGCTGGTGATATCCGGAGACGCGGATCCGGTGGGAGAGTACGGCAAGGGTGTGCAGAAAGCATACGAGAGCCTGAAGGCCGTGGGCGTTGAAAATATTTCACTGAAGCTGTATGAGGGCGGAAGGCATGAACTGCTGAATGAGACGAACAGAGATGAGGTCATGCAGGATGTGTTCCGTTGGATTGAGGAGACGGTGCTGACAGGCAGCGGGGCGGAGCAGCAGGAATAATGGAGACAGAAAAATTATCCGGGTTTTACGATGTCAGGTGGGCCAGAGAAACCGAGTGGGCGCCTGCAATGAAAATGATATGGAAGACCTTTCTGAAATTTGAAGGCCGGGATTACACCCAGGAAGGCATCAAAAACTTTTTTGATTTTATTACGGACGACGATTTGTATGTTGCGTTTCTGAAGGGAAACTACCGGATGATGGTAGCTCTGGACGGCGAAAGGGTAATCGGGGCGGGCTCCATTCGGAACAGAAACCACCTGTCGCTGCTGTTTGTGGATGAGGAGTATCATCACAGAGGAATCGGCAGCGCACTTCTTACGGGGCTGTGCGATTATCTTAAAGCGGAGGCGGGGGAATGCTATATGTCCCTGAAGGCGGCTCCCTATGCGGTAAATTTTTACAGGAAGCAGGGGTTTCAGACGGTGAAGCCGGAGGAGGAATATTCCGGAATCCGGGTGACGGCCATGGAAAAGATATTGATATAAGAATGATTGATGCAGGAAAGGAACAGGTATTAAGATGAAACTATTTAGCCTGGACAGCCCGCTGATGCAGGCGCTGAATAAGGTAGCCGATCTTTTGTGGCTGAATGTGCTGACGCTGCTTTGCTGTCTGCCTGTGGTGACCATCGGCGCTTCTCTTACGGCAATGAACTATATGGCGCTGAAGATGGCCCGGAATGAAGAGTGTTACATTACAAGGGGGTTTTTTAAGTCTTTTCGTGAAAATTTTAAGCAGGCCACAATTATCTGGCTGATTTTTCTGGTGGTGATTGTTGTTCTGGCGGCGGACTTTATTATTATGGGCAGCGGCACGGAGAGCGGTCTGGCAAAGGTGTTGTGGGGAGTTATCATGGCCGTTGCTTTTCTTGTGGCGGCTACGTTCCTGTATGTTTTTCCGGTGTTGGCGAAGTTTGACAATACGGTGTTCAGGACGGTGAAAAATGCGCTTATGATGAGCCTGATGCAGTTCCCTAAAACCATTATCATGCTGGTTGCGTATGTGGCGCCGTCGGTGCTGTTTTTCCTGCTGCCCCAGGCAATGCCGCTGTGCATCATGTTCGGACTTTCCGCCCCTGCCTGGATTTCCGCAAAGCTGTATAATAAGCTGTTCAAGAGATTGGAGGAGAGGGTTCTGGCTGCTAATCCTCCGGCGGAATCGGAGGGCGGGCCGGAGGACGACGAGAGAATCTTTAAGGATGAGTTGGATCCGGCGCTGGCGGATAAGGACATAACTTAACGGGTTGTAAATTTTGACTAATGCGGAAGAAGATTTTTTGGGCAAGTTGACAGGCAGTTAAAAAAAATGATGGGATTGTAAGCAAATTTTACAATCTGGCATCAAAACTTTGTGAAATAGTGGTATGGTCTTAAATATGATTTTTCGATATACTGTTTTCAGGTTGAGCGGTATTATGCCGTGCGGCAAATGACGAGTAATTCTATTATGAAAGGAGTTTTTTATGGCAAGCTTATCTTTGACAAATGTTTGTAAGGTGTACCCTAACGGATTTGAAGCGGTTAAGGATTTTAACCTTCAGATTGCGGATCAGGAGTTCATTATTTTCGTAGGGCCTTCCGGATGCGGTAAGTCCACCACCCTTCGTATGATTGCAGGTCTGGAGGATATTTCTTCCGGCGAGCTGAAGATTGGCGACAGAGTTGTGAACGACGTGGAGCCCAAGGACCGTGATATCGCCATGGTATTCCAGAACTACGCTCTGTATCCTCATATGTCCGTATATGACAATATGGCATTCGGACTGAAGCTGAGAAAGGTTCCCAAGGATCAGATAGATAAGATGGTAAAGGAGGCAGCCAAGATTCTGGATCTGACGCCCCTGCTTGATCGTAAGCCCAAGGCTCTGTCCGGTGGTCAGAGACAGCGTGTTGCCATGGGCCGTGCAATTGTCCGTAACCCCAAGGTGTTCCTGATGGATGAGCCTCTGTCCAACCTGGACGCAAAGCTGCGTGTGCAGATGCGTATTGAGATTGCAAAGCTGCATCAGAGACTGGGCACCACCATTATCTACGTTACCCATGACCAGACTGAGGCTATGACCCTTGGTACCAGAATTGTCGTTATGAAGGACGGCGTTATCCAGCAGGTGGATACTCCTCAGAATCTGTATGAGAAGCCCTGCAACCTGTTTGTGGCGGGCTTCATGGGATCCCCTCAGATGAACTTCCTGGATGCAACCGTTAAGGTAAACGGCAGCACTGCAAATTTGGAGATTGCAGGACACAGCATTCCTCTTTCCGCTGAAAAGTCCAAGAAGCTGATTGACGGCGGTTATGACGGAAAGGTGGTTACCTTTGGTATCCGTCCCGAGGATGTATATGATTCCGAAGCATTTATCGCAAACTCACCCAGCGTATTTGAGTCTACCGTTAAGGTATACGAGCTGCTTGGTGCGGAGGTTTATCTGTACTTTGATCTGGATGAGTTCCCTATCACTGCAAGGGTTGACTCCCGTACAACGGCAAGACCCGGCGACAGCATCAAGTTTGCATTTGACCTTGAAAAGATTCATGTATTTGATAAGGAAACAGAGCAGATTATTACCAACTAGTTTAAAGTAAGTCAGGGGGGTGCTGGTAACAGCATCCCCTTTTATCAAATGGAAGGATTTTCGCCAATAAGCGGGAAGAATGCGAAAGGTGTAGGTAATTTTATGATTTCGAATCAGACGATTCAGACCAGCATCAATGAGTTGAAGGCAATCACCAAGGTTGATTTGTGTATATATGATTTGTCGGGCGCATTGGTTGCGTCTACTATGGAACAGACGGAGCTGACCGGGGATTTAATCAGAGGCTTTGCCAATTCTCCGGCAGACAGCCAGGTAATCGGAACGCATCATCTGCTGAAGATTCTGGATGACGGGGAATTGCTGTATGTGCTGGTTGCAAAAGGAACCAGTGAAGATGTGTACATGGTGGGAAAGATTGCGGTATGCCAGATTCAGAATCTGGTTATCGCGTATAAGGAGCGGTTTGACAGGAATAATTTCTTCCAAAATCTGCTGCTGGATAATCTGCTGCTTGTGGATATATACAACAGGGCGAAGAAGCTGCATGTGGAAGTCACGGTACCCAGAGCGGTATTTTTGGTGGAGACAAAGCAGGAGAAGGACGGAATTGTGACGGAGGTGCTGAAGGGCATGTTCTCCAATCAGGCGGGGGATTATATCACTGCTGTGGACGAGAGCAATGTCATTCTGATTAAAGCACTGGAGGCTAATTGTACCCAGGCGGATTTGGAGGGAATTGCAAATACCATTGTGGCCATGATGAATGGGGAGGCCATGATGAATGTGCGGGTCGCCTTCGGCACGGTGGTGCCGGAGCTGAAGGATGTGTCCAAGTCCTACAAGGAGGCCAAGCTTGCCCTGGATGTGGGGAAAATATTTTATGCCGGGAAGAATGTGGCGGCATACAATACGCTGGGTATCGGAAGGCTGATTTACCAGCTGCCTGTTAATTTGTGCAGAATCTTTATTGAAGAGATATTCGGTGATAATGTGCCAAGTGATTTGGATGAGGAGACACTGAACACAATTAATAAGTTTTTTGAAAACAATCTGAACGTCTCGGAGACATCCAGGCAGTTGTTTGTCCATAGAAACACACTGGTGTACAGGATAGAGAAGCTGCAGAAGAGCACGGGCCTGGATTTGAGGAATTTTGATGATGCGCTGACTTTTAAGATTGCGCTGATGGTTGTGAATTATATGAAGTATCTGGACAGCAGTGAATATTAGCGCCTCATAATTAAAACAGTTTGTACTAGGCAGACAACCCCCTGAATATATTACTATGAAAGTATGGAGGAAATAGTATTCAGGGGGTATTTTTATGCGCTATGACAGGAAAATTAAATATCTGGATTACTGCGAGAACGGAGAGCGGGTACGGGGAGGCGGGTTTTTGAAGCTGGAGGTCTCCGGGGATTCCCTTAGACTGGAGCTTACCGTGAAAGGGGTGCGCGGTGTCAGGGAGCTTGGCGGAGATGTGATTCTCTGCGGGAACGGCAAGGAAGAAGTGCTGGGGAAAATGCAGCTTACGGAGGGTCAGGGGGAATTCCGACATGCGTGTCAGATAGACGCCGAAACGGGCATCATAGAAGGCACGGCAGGGATTACCTGCGATGAACTGACCGGAATCCGAATCCCCCTGGGGGAAGGCCGGGAAATTATCTGTATGTGGGGAACAGCCGGTCCGGCAGCAGGGAACGCCGGGGAGCAGGCTGCGGCAGGGGTTGCCATGGAAAAACCGGCTGTAAGGCGGCAGGAAAAAGCGGACAGAAATGGAACAGGGAAGACGTCGGAATTGCGGAAGATGGAAGGAACACGCTTGGAAGAGTCCGTGCCGCAACGTGCAGAGGCGGCCCGGGATTTCCGGCAGGAGGAGTCGCGTTCGGAAGATACTGTACCGGGTCAGGCGGAGAAGACGCCGGAATCCCGGGAGGCAGTGCGCCTGTTGGAAAGTAAGTGGCTGCAGCTGTGCGCCATATATCCGCATATAAATCCTTTTCGGGACCAGCGGGAATATCTTTCCATTGGGCCGGAGGATTTTGTGTTGTTTTCCTCAGAATCTTATAAGGCTGCAAGCAACAGCTTTATGCTTCATGGCTACTATAATTATCGGCATTTGATTCTGACAAGGGAGGAAAGGAGGGGAGAGACTGTGTATTATGTGGGAGTACCCGGAAATTATTATGACAGGGAGAAGCAGGTTGCAATCATGTTCGGCTTTGAGAGCTTTGAGTGTGCACAGGAACCGGCCCAGTCCTCGGATTTCGGCTATTATATGATGAAGGTGCAGCTTTGAGATCTTCCGTAAAGGATGCAGTATGCCGGAAATGATGCTTATAAATTGTAATAATATGTGACAGAATGTGATAATAAGTATTGCAATTAATGACTGTTGAATATATAATACATATATAGAAACGGCAAAGCGCATTGACATTCTAAATTATAAGGAAAAGGAGGGGTGTATAAGTATGAGCAAATTGGTGAAAGGTTTATTGGCAGTCGGAGTAAGTGTGGCGGTGGCAGCTATGTCCTGTGTCCCCGTATTGGCAGCATATACATGTGATGCCTGTGGAAAAGGAACGATAATAAAATCTTCTTCACCCTCCGGTTGGTCATATCTTGGCACGACAGACTGCGAAAAAGTGAGCGGCCAAAGAGATCCTGTATTTGTAAATGTCATTACCATAACAGAAGAGTGTAATTACTGCCATGTCGTATACAAATACAATCAGACAAAGCTGGAAGCGAGGTGCAGCCATTAGCAAGAATAAGAATCCTGTATATGGCTTATTCCTGTGAATTAAAAGGCAATAGAGGTGAAGTGCCATGGGAAAGAAAGTATTTTTATTGTGTATGCTTTTGTCAGGAATATTGGCAGGCTGTGCTGCCCGTACGGATAACCCGGCAGGTGTTCGAGATTCTACGGATGACACAGCTGTCGGACAGACGGAAGAGGTTGCAGCGGTGGTGGACAGGACGCTGCTGGATGTTGATCTTGGCAAGATGAATGATATACAGCTTATTGGGAATATCTGTTATTATGTAAAATATGATAAAATCTCCGATGCGGAGCGGATAGCCCTGTATCTCTGCCGGCAGGAAGGGGAAGAGCCGGAGGAAATATTATATACCTATGCGGAAGAAGGAGCAGATTATTACCTGATGTGCAGCCGTGTGGACGCGTTGGGAAACTGGTATAATCTTTATCGCAGGGATACGCAGGAGGGGACGGAAGTATTTCTGGAAAAGCTGGATAGTCGGGGAGAGTCACAATATTGCCTGCAGGCGGATCAATTTGCTGACGTTCTGCTGCAGGAACATATTATGGACGGCGTTGTCGGGAGTCAAGGAGAATTTTATGCAGTGACATTCAAAGGAACGATTCTCCAATGGGATGAACAGGGAAAAGAACTGCTAAAGCTGGAATCGGACGTGGAAGAGGCTGATATGGTAAAGACGGCCGGGTTTGTCAATGCGGGGGAAGCGGGCGTTTACCTGTATCACGGTATTACGGGAAGCAGCATTACATTCCGGAAGGTGGACAGCGGGCAGAAGACTTTGGGGCAGAAGGCGGCAGTGGAACTACAGTCTGTTTTCGATGGTGAGGAGCAGATTAAGGTCTGCGGCACATACAGGGATTACTGCTATTTATTGACTGAGAGCGGTTTGTGGCGCTATTCCCTTCAGGGCGGACAGCCGGAATACATGTTCAGTTGGTCTGATCCTTATATTAATCTTGAGCGGAGACAGATAGAGCAAATATCCGAAGACGGCGATGGCTTGATAATTTTGAGCTGTGATGATGGTTTGGGCAGCAGCGCCCGTTTGAAGGTAGACTGGAAAAAGCAGGAGGAGTTGGCTGAGAAAACAGTCATTACGCTGGGGTGCGACACCTATGCGGCGGCTGATTTAAAAAATGTGGCAAGCCGCTATAATGCTCAAAGTAATCAATATCTTGTGGAAATTAAGACCTATGATTTGATGGATTCGGGAGGAAAGCTGGACGATATGACCCTTGCCCTGCTGCAGGGAAAAGGGCCGGATATTTTTGATTTTTCGTTTTCACTTTCTATTTCCATGGAATATTATGCCTCAAAGGGAATTCTGGAGGATTTGACGCCTTATCTTGCCGACAGCGGAATTCGGCTTGTAGAACCGGTAACGGATGCTCTGAGTGTTGACGGTAAATTATATACGCTGGGTGAAAGCTTCTTTCTGAAGGGGCTGGTATGTCCTCAGGAATATTCCCGGGACGGAGGCGTCAGTATTCAGCAGTGCAGGGATATGGTGGAAGCATATCCGGAGGCTTTTTTTAAGAAAAAAGCAGGACATGCTCTGGTGTTGGATTTACTGCTTGATGCGGATATGGCTTCCTATATTGATCTGCAGGAGGGAACCTGCCGCTTTGACAGCGGGGAATTCACAGCGCTTCTGGATATGGTGGTCGGATGGAAGGAGCCGGCAGATGACGGCGGTATCAGTTTGTTTGCCACTCCGGATGAACTAAGCGGGAAGAAATATCTTGTGGAAGAAGTGTCCTTTATGAGTATGGTGGATTATCTGGCAGTGCGGAATGCAGTCAAGGATTTCGGCGCTGTAACGGGTTATCCTAACAGCAGGGGAGAGGCTATGTACCAGCTTTTTTTTCAGAACCTGTACGGCATGAACAGCGCCTCTCAGAATAAGGAAGCTGCGTGGGATTTTCTGGAATATTTGATTTCGGAAGAAAATCAGAAAAGAATAAGCAATTATTTCCCGATTACAGAGGCGGGATTTGAGGCAGCCCTGCAGAGGGGACAGGGAGAGAATGAAGGCAGCATAAACATGTTTACCATGCAGATGAAGACCGGGCTTACCCCCACAGAGCAGGATATAAAGGATATGTGGGAAATGGTAAGGCATGTTTACTACCCTGACCGTGAGCAGTCGGTTATCAGTACGATTATTCAGGAAGAGACAATGCTGGTGTTCGACGGCAGCAAGACCGCGCAGCAGGCGGCAGAAACGATTCAGAACAGGGTGAGTTTATTTTTGGCGGAATGAGCATTTATGTCACCCCGGTACTGAAGGGCGGAATAAAGCTTTCCTCCGCAGTGCCGCCCTCCTGAATAAATCCGTTTTCAATGCCGATTTTTTCCGCAAAATCAAGAACCCGCCTGTATTCGTCGTCTGTAACCCGGCGGTTTAAGCCGGGGATATGGGCCGTCTGCGCCATGGGAGTGTACTGATTCAAAATACTGACATAAATGTCATTTCCGTAAGTGTCGTGGAGATACCGCAATATTTTCTTGGAATCCTTTACCTGGCCGGGAAGTACAAGGTGGCGCACGATAACGCCGCTTTTCATCAGTCCGGTGCCGGGGTCAAATTTCGGAGTGCCCGCCAGGCGGAACATTTCTCCGATGGCGGCGGCAGCTTTCGGAAAATAGTCCGGGGCATGGGAACAGGCACCGGCAAGCTCCGCGGAGTAATATTTTAAATCCGGCAGCCAGATATCCACCAGTCCTTCCAGCAGACGAAGGGAGGAGGGCTCCTCATAGCTGCCGGTGTTGTATACCACAGGGATGGACAGCCCCCTTTCCTTTGACAGCCGGAGAGCGCGGCAAATCTGGGGGATAAAGTGCCCGGCGGTCACAAGATTGATATTTGCGGCATGGTTCTCCTGAAGCTCTGAAAATATTTCTGCAAGCCTTTCCGGGGTAACGGAACGCTCCGCCCTGCCTGCAGCGATGGTGTGGTTCTGACAGAATACGCATCGGAGACCGCAGCCGAAGAAAAAAACGGCGCCTGACCCGCAGGAGCCTGAGATGCAGGGCTCCTCCCAAAAGTGGAGGGCGGCTCTGGCTACGGTCAGTTCGGCGGTCTGTCTGCAGAAGCCGGTCTGCCCTGCGGCGCGGTTGGCATGGCACTGTCTGGGGCAGAGAGTGCAGTCGGACATATATGCGTTTATTCCCGCGAGCGATGAGCCAAACGGCCATGCCCATGCATCGCAAGATGCATTTTGCTTTGCAGCGGGGTTATTGACTTGAGAAGGGGTCATAATCATATCCATTTTACTTTATCTGAAATATATATGCTAAATATATAAGCACCGCACATCCGGACACAACTCCACCCGGCTTCCTCACGGCACATGAGAGGTTCTGTTTAGTGCTGCTTTGTTCCCAACCTGACACGGTTCACAGATTCCCATTGCGCGAGACCGAATTTCACCATTATGCCACGAATGTACGGCTTTTTAAGTTTATCGGTTTCCGGCAGCTTTGTCAAGAATTTTACGGATGAAATTATGAAATTTGCTGATGAAATTATGAAAGTGTGGTACAATATTTGCAAAAGGGAAAGGCAGGGTTATTAATATGAATAAAAGCGCACTTTATCAGCTTTCTTACGGAGTTTATGTGGTGAGTACCTGGGATAAGGGAAGAGCTACCGGCTGCACGGCAAACAGTGTCATGCAGATTACCTCTTCACCGGCTACCGTGGCGGTGAGCATCAACCATGACAACTACACAAATCAATGTATTCGGGATACCGGGAAGTTTGCAGTCTCCATACTGGGGGAGAACACCGACCCGGGCGTCATTGGAACCTTCGGTTTTTACAGCGGAAAAGATACAAATAAATTTGAAAAGACGGAGCCTGTAGTAAAATCCTTTCTGCCGGTGGTGCCGGACGCCTGCGCCTACATTGTGTGTGATGTGATTGACAGGCTGGAAACCGACACCCACACCGTATTTCTGGGAAAGGTGACGGATGCGGACGTATTGAAGCAGGATACTCCCATGACTTACGCATACTATCACAATGTCATCAAGGGTAAAAGTTCGAAAAACGCACCTACTTATCAGGATGAAAAGTCATGAAGATTAAAGTAAAAGAAGCAAAATATGAGGATGTTCTGGCAATGCCGGTGGAGCATCACCGGCTGCCTCGAAAGCCGGGTATTTTCTTCAGAACGCTGCTGAAGGCGGTATCGTTTTCCGATTTGAAGGCCGTTCATTTCAGTTACAGGAAAATCGGCATGGAGAAGCTGGGAAAGCGGGAGCCATGCCTGTTTTTGATGAATCACTCCAGCTTTATTGATTTGAAAATTGCAGCCACAATCCTGTATCCAAGGGCCTTTAACATCGTCAGCACCTCGGACGGCTTTGTGGGAAAGAGCCGGCTGATGTATGCAGCGGGCTGTATTCCCACGAAAAAGTTTGTGACGGATATGGTGCTGGTGCGGGATATGATGTTTGCCCTGAAAAAGCTGAAAAGCTCCGTGCTGATGTATCCGGAGGCAAGCTACAGCTTTGACGGGACGGCTACCCCCTTGCCGGCTACGCTGGGGAAATGTCTGAAGGTTATGGGTGTGCCGGTGGTGATGATTCGCACCTACGGCGCGTTTACCAGAGATCCCCTGTATAATAACCTGCAGCTGCGGAATGTGAATGTAACTGCAGATATGGAATATCTGCTCTCTCCGGAAGATATTTCCAAAATGAGCGTAGCGGAGCTGAACAGAGTTCTGGCGGAAAAGTTCAGTTTTGATAATTTCCGCTGGCAGCAGGAGAACCATATCCGCATTGCAGAGGCGTTCCGGGCGGACTGCCTGAACCGGGTGCTTTATAAATGCCCTCGTTGTAAGACAGAGGGGAAAATGCTTGGAAAAGGCACAAAGCTGACCTGCGGAAGCTGCGGAAAAGAATACCAGCTGACGGAGCTGGGATTTATGGAAGCAGCGGACGGAAACACGGAATTTTCTCATATCCCCGACTGGTACCGCTGGGAGCGGGAATGTGTCAGGAAGGAGCTTGAGGAAGGCATCTACGGCCTGGATATAGCAGTAGACATCTGTATGATGGTAAATATGAAATGTATTTACAGAGTGGGTTCCGGCAGGCTGCGGCACGGCAGGGAGGGCTTCCGGCTGACAGGATGCGACGGGAAGCTGGACTATTCCCAGAAGCCTTCGGCGTCCTACAGCCTGTATGCGGATTATTACTGGTATGAAATAGGGGACATGATATGTATCGGGAATGCCTCTGTCCTGTTTTATTGCTTTCCTGTCGGGGGCGGCGATATAGCGGCAAAGACCAGGCTTGCCACGGAAGAATTGTATAAAATGACTGCGGCCCGGGGATGAACTGTCGGTTGAAAGGTTTGATGTTCCGGTTCCTGCAATTATAAAATTTTCGTTTCAAAATACGCATTATCAGGATGTCGTGCAGGGACAATCATTTCAATTGAAAAATGAGGCATTATTCTTATTTCTTGCCCGAAGCTCTGTGAAAAAGGTTTTCAGCAAATTGCTGCATTCCGTCTCCAGAATGCCCCGGGAGACGGTTACCTGATGGTTGAACTCCGGCATTTCCAGAATGTTCAGGATGGAACCGGCGCAGCCTGCCTTGGGGTTCATGCAGCCCAGGACGACTTCGGGAATGCGGGCCTGGACAATGGCCCCGGCGCACATCTGACAGGGCTCCAGGGTCACATACAGGGTACAGTCCTCCAGTCTCCAGTCGCCGATTATCTTGCCGGCCCTTCGGATGGCGGTGATTTCCGCGTGTGCCAACGTGCTTTTGTCCGTGTTGCGGCGGTTGTAGCCCCGCCCGATAATTTTCCCTTCATGGACGATGACGCAGCCGATGGGCACCTCGCCCAAGCGATAGGCCTTCTTTGCCTGCTTCAGCGCCTCCCGCATATATTTTTCCTGAATACCTGAGACAACCGCCATATTTTTCTCCTTGTGTTACAGTAGTTCACGCGCGCCATTTACAAAGCCGCGCTCTGCACTTTCCGCTGCTCCGCAGCCTGCGATTTGACATTTTTTCCGACAGTATATATAGTATATAAAGAAACAGCCCGCACGTCAATGAAAGCTTACGGAAGCAAGAGGAAAATCCATGGTATCGATAAAAGAGGTTGCAAAGCATGCCGGGGTGGCTATTTCCACGGTGTCAAAGGTATTGAACGGCTATCCCAATGTCAGTGAGGAAACAAAGAAAAAGGTCAATGACGCTATTCGGGAACTGAATTATATTCCCAATTCCATTGCCTCCGCTCTTTCCTCCAAGCAGTTCGGGCGTATTGCCCTGCTGTTGGATCCAAAGCGCCAGACCCAGGCCATTGACCAGGTGTTCATGCAGTATCTGCTGGGAGCGTTGGACAAGGCGAAGGAGCTGAATGTGGAGGTAATCACGGTATTTACTTCCATGATTGCCGGAATGGACGCAGGAGAGATTACAAGATATTTTCTGTCCCAGAGCATAGCGGGAGTGGTTATTTACGGCCTTTCCAAGGAGGACAGGATACTGCGGAAGCTGATAGAGGATAAAAATTTTGCCTGCGTGGTGGTGGACGCGCCTATCGTCAATGACAGGACATCCTCAGTCAGCATCGATCATGAGCAGGCCCAGTATGATGTGGCAAAAAAGACGGTACTGGATGATAAATGCAAATCCATCCTGTATATTTCCGGAAAGAAGGACGGCTTTGTCACGGAACAGCGTCTGCAGGGAATGAGGCGGCTGGCGGAGGAGCTGAAGCTTGCCATGCTGGTGCGCCAGGGAGATTTCAGCGAACTGGCTGCCAGGAATGTCACCCTGAAGTATGCCAAAAATAAGGATTGTGTGGTGTGCGCTTCCGACTTGATGGCAATCGGCGCAATGAATGCACTGATTGACATGGATATATTCCGTCCGGTGTGCGGTTTTGACGGCATTACCCTTATGGGCTATGTGGGCAAGCAGATGAATACGGTTCGCCAGGACTTTTATGCCATATCAAGCAGGGCGGTGGAGGAGGTCAAGCTGCTGATGGACGGGCAGGCGGGACAGAGTGTGGTAATGCCCCACAGTGTGGTAAAGATGTATTATAAGGATATTATCTGCTGATTTCCGCGGGCAGTGAGCGTTCTTTGTCTATTTTTCACAAAGTTTTATTTTACCTCTTGCGGAAAACGTTTTCCGGTGATATTCTGGTAATAACAGGGAAATATAACATATGCAGGACAATTAAATCGGAGGTAATTTATGATGAATCTGGAGCAACAGTTAAGCAAACTGACGGAGAAGCTGTACGGGAAGACCATTAAGGCATGTACCGACGCACAGCTGTACAACAGCGTATTGCAGCTGACAAAGGAACAGATGGCGGAGAAGCCCGTTATCAGCGGAAAGAAAAAGGTATATTACATTTCCATGGAGTTCCTGATCGGCAAGCTTCTGTCCAACAACCTGATTAATTTAGGCATCTATGAGGAGCTGGATACACTGCTTGCAAAGAACGGCAGGAGCCTTGCAGCCATTGAAGAAGCGGAGCCGGAGCCTTCTCTGGGCAACGGCGGCCTGGGACGTCTGGCGGCCTGCTTTCTGGACTCCATCGCTACGCTGGGGCTGCCCGGCGACGGAATCGGCCTGAATTATCACTATGGTCTGTTTAAGCAGGTATTTAAGGAGCATCTGCAGAGAGCCGAGAAGAACGACTGGATTGAGGAGAACTCCTGGCTTACCGACACAGGTACACGTTTTACCGTGGCTTTTGGCGACAGAAAAGTAACCTCCGTACTTTACGACATTGATGTCATAGGATATGAAAACGGCTGCAACAAGCTGCATCTCTTTGATGTGGAATCCGTTGACGAGAGTCTGGTGAAGGAAGGGATCAATTTTGACAAGACGGCTGTTGACAGGAATCTGACCCTGTTCCTCTATCCTGACGATTCCGATGAGGCAGGTAATCTGCTGCGTATTTATCAGGAGTATTTCATGGTGAGCAACGGCGCCCAGCTGATTATCCGGGAGCTGAAGGAAAAGGGCTGTGATTTATATCACATGGACCGGTATGCGGCCATTCAGATTAACGATACCCATCCCACCATGGTGATTCCGGAGCTGATTCGGATTCTGACCTGGGAGGAGGGCTTTACCATTGAGGATGCGGTGAACGTGGTGAGCAGGACATGCGCATATACCAATCACACCATCCTGGCGGAGGCGCTGGAGAAGTGGCCTCTGGAATATATCGAGAAGGTGGTTCCCCAGCTGGTGCCCATCATTAAGGAACTCAGCGCCCGGGTTGCAAAGAAGTACACGAACCCCAAGGTCCAGATTATCGACGGGAATAAGTGCGTACACATGGCCCATATCGATATTCATTACGGTTACAGCGTCAACGGCGTGGCGGCAATCCACACGGATATTCTGAAGGACACGGAGCTGAATGACTTTTATAAGCTTTATCCCGACAAATTTAATAACAAGACCAACGGTATTACCTTCCGCCGCTGGCTGCTTTCCTGCAACAGGGAACTGGCGGAGCTGCTGACAAAGACCATTGGCGACGGCTACAAAAAGAATGCAGAGGAGCTGGAAAAGCTGCTGGCGAAAAAGGATGACGCCGCTGTGCTGAATGCCATTGAGGACATCAAAAAGCAGAAGAAGGAAGCTTTGGCGGCTTATATCCGGGAGAAGGAAGGCGTTGCCCTGGATACGGATTCCATATTCGATATTCAGGTAAAGAGGCTCCATGAATACAAACGTCAGCAGATGAACGCACTGTATATCATTCATAAGTATCTGGAGATTAAAGGCGGGAAAAAGCCGGCAAGGCCCATGACCTTTATCTTCGGTGCAAAGGCGGCTCCCGCTTATGTGATTGCTCAGGATATTATTCATCTGCTGCTGGTGCTGTCGGAGATTATCAACAAGGATCCTGCCGTAAGTCCTTATATGAAGGTGGTTATGGTGGAGAATTACAACGTAAGCTATGCGGAGAAGCTGATTCCCGCCTGCGACATATCCGAGCAGATTTCTCTGGCCTCCAAGGAGGCTTCCGGCACGGGCAACATGAAGTTTATGCTGAACGGAGCGGTTACCCTGGGCACCAGCGACGGAGCAAACGTGGAGATTCACGAGCTGGTGGGAGACGAAAACATCTATATTTTCGGTGAAAAGAGCGACGCCGTGATAGAGCATTATGCGAAAAAAGATTATGTGCCGAAGGAGTATTACAAAAAGAGTCCCGTCATCAGGGCGGCGGTGGACTTTATTGTCAGCAAGGAGGCTCTCGCCGTGGGGCACAAGGAAAACCTGGAGCGTCTGCACAAGGAACTGCTGAACAAGGACTGGTTCATGACGCTGCTTGACCTGGAGGATTATATTGCCGTAAAGGACAAGGCCTTTGCAGATTACGAGGACAGGGAGAAGTGGAAGAGGATGATGCTGGTAAATATTGCCAAGGCAGGATTCTTCTCCTCCGACAGAACCATTGCGGAGTATAACAGAGACATCTGGAAGTTGAATTAACGGCTCAGGCATGACTGAAAGTATGAAAGAAAGGGCAGGATCATGAAAAGAGCATTGCAGAACAGACTGGCAGGCATAGGATTAGCCGCCATGATGATAGTTACGTTTGTGGCCGGATTTATCAGTGTTCCGGCCACGGTAAGAGCTGAAGAGGGGACGGTCATTAGGCTGCATTACAACAGGCCGGACGGTGATTACGGTCCCTGGCGGGTGTGGTTCTGGGAGGACGGAGCCGAGGGCGGCGACTATTATTTTGAGGAGACGGACGGAGAACAGATAGCGACTATGAACGTTTCGCCGGGAGCCGTCAAAGTAGGATTTATTGTGCGCACGGAGGACTGGACAAAGGACGTGAATAAGGATCAGTTTATTGAGATTCCGGAGGTGATTTCCGGTACGGTGCACATTTATGTGGAAGCCGGTGTGGAAGGCTTTACCAAGGAGTACGGAGAGGATGTGGTGACGGGGATCAAGCTGATGAGCGCCGTCTACGGAAACGACGGTACGGTGGCTGTGGAACTGACCGCGCCGGTAGAACAGCCGGAGACAGCCTTTGCCATAACCGGCAGCGAGGGCGAGATTGGGATCACGGGTATAGAGGGGACGGACGCCGCCTACACCCTGACGCTGGAGACAGAACTGAATTCCTTCGGGAATTACACGATTGCTTTTGACGGAAACGAATATAAGGTGAAGATGCCCAACGTGTATTCCACCGGCGCCTTTGAGGCGGCATATACCTATTCGGGAAAGGATCTGGGCGCAGTCTGGACGCAGGAGAAGACCACCTTCAGAGTGTGGGCGCCTGTGGCGGATGAGGTCTATGTGAATCTGTATCAGTCGGGGGATGCAGATGCGCAGGATTTGATTGAGAGCATTGCCATGACCGGGGATGTGAACGGCACCTGGGTACTGGAGCTGGAAGGAGACAGAAACGGGGTTTACTACACCTATAAAACCGTTACCGCCGGACAGGAGGCGGAAGCTTGCGACCCCTATGCCAGAACCACCGGCGTAGGCGGCGACCGCGCCATGGTAATCGATCTGGACGGCACGGATCCGGAGGGCTGGGAGAATGACAGCAATCCTCACGCAGGGGAGAAGATTACGGACGCCATTATTTATGAGCTTCATATGAGGGATTTTTCCGCCGACGAAAGCTCCGGCATTGAGAATGTGGGAAAATACCTGCAGTTTACGGAGAAGGGCACCGGTACGGTGGGTGGTGTATCTACCGGTATTGACTATCTGAAGGAGCTGGGCATTACCCATCTCCACATCCTTCCCATGTATGATTTCGGCTCCGTGGATGAGACGGGAAGCGGTTATAACTGGGGCTATGATCCGAAAAACTACAATGTGCCTGAAGGGTCTTATTCCACTGACCCCTACAACGGTGCGGTTCGTGTCAACGAGGTAAAGCAGATGGTTCAGTCCCTCCACAATGAGGGAATCAGCGTGGTGATGGACGTGGTGTATAATCATGTGCAGAGCGGTGAGGATTTCTGTTTCAATAAGCTGGTTCCCGGGTACTTCTCCCGTATCACTGAAAGCGGAAGCTATTCCAACGGCTCCGGCTGCGGCAATGATACAGCCAGCGAGCGCAGCATGGTGAGAAAATATATCGTGGATTCCATGTGCTATTGGGCGGACGAGTATCATATAGACGGCTTCCGCTTTGACCTGGTGGGGCTGTTGGATGTGGATACCGTGAATAAAATTGTGGAGGAGGTACACAAGACTCACCCGGATGTGATTTTTTACGGGGAAGGTTGGACAATGACCACCAATGTGACAAAGCAGGGAGTGACGATGGCCACCCAGGAAAATTCTGCCCAGACCCCCGGATTTGCATATTTTAACGATAAAATCAGGGACGGCTTAAAGGGCGGTGTGTTTAATGAGACGGAAACCGGTTACATATCCGGCGCGTCGGGTTCCGGCTACGAGGTAATGAGAGCCTTTCAGGGAAATTCCGCCTGGTGCGGCAGCCCTGCCCAGACCATTAATTATGCCTCCTGTCATGACAATCTTACCATGTTTGACAGGCTGCAGAAGTCCCGGCCGGATGCATCCAGAGAGGACTTGATCAGGATGAACAATCTGGCGGCGGCAATTTACATGACCGCCCAGGGTGTTCCTTTTATGCAGGCGGGAGAGGAAATGCTGCGCACCAAGGTGAATGAGGACGGCAGCTTCAACAGCAACAGCTACAACGCAGGAGATGAGGTCAACAGTATCAAGTGGAGCGATCTGGAGCAGGAGGAATACCGGCAGGTGCTGGATTACTACAAGGGGCTGATTGCTTTCAGAAAGGCACACGGCGTTCTGCGCCTGGATGACGCCCAGACAGTGAAGGATCATGTGTCCCGGGTGGAGGATGTACCCCAGAATGTTCTGGCCTTTGATTTGACGGGAGGCGTGGAAGGAGAGACGGCGGAGGAGATGTTCATTGTCTTTAATCCCAACCCTGAAGCGGCGGAGGTGAACCTTCCTGCGGGAGGCTGGAGCGTATACATTAACGGAGAAAAGGCAGGAACGGAACCGCTGGAAGGCGTTTCAGGCAAGGTAAGCGTTGCGCCCATTTCCGCCATGGTGCTGATTCAGGACGACAGTGTGCCTGTGGTGGAGCAGCCCGAATCTCCTGCAGTGGGAGATACTGCCAATCCGGCGCCGAAGAAAGGTGTAAGCGGTGTTTTAATCGGTGTAATCTGTGCCGGGGTACTGGCAGTGGCAGGCATTGTGCTGATTGTTTTGGGAAGAGGGAAAAAGAATCGAAAATAAGAAAAAGAGGGTTACAGCCATGAGAGCAAGCGGTGTGTTATTGCCGGTTTCCAGTCTGCCGTCGGCATACGGAATCGGGTGTTTTTCAAAAGAAGCCTATGACTTCGTAGACAGGCTTAAGAAAGCGGGGCAGTCCTACTGGCAGATACTGCCGCTGGGCCCCACCGGCTATGGGGACTCGCCTTATCAGTCATTTTCCACTTTTGCGGGGAATCCTTATTTTATAGACCCGGAGGATTTGGTGGAAAGAGGCTATATCACAAAGAGCAGATGCAGCAGCTATGATTTTGGAAATAATGCAGAGTATGTGGATTATGCCAAGATTTATCAGAGCCGTTTTCTGCTTCTGCGGGAGGCCTGGAAGAACAGCAAAATTGCCAAAGAGCCCGCTTTTCGCATTTTTGTGAAGGACAACGCCTACTGGCTGGATGACTATGCTCTGTATATGGCGGTAAAAGCTTCCTTCGACAATGTGTGCTGGGTGGAATGGGACGAAGATATTAAGGTGCGCAGGCCGGAAGCGCTGGAGGCTTACAGGCGCAGGTTTGCGGAGGAAATTGAGTTTTACCAGTTCCAGCAGTATATGTTCCGGGTGCAGTGGGAGAAGCTGAAAGCCTATGCCAACCGCAAAGGCGTGAAGATTATAGGGGATATTCCCATCTATGTTGCCTTTGACAGCTCTGACGCCTGGGCAAATCCGGAGCTTTTCCGGTTTGATGAGGATTGCAATCCCACGGCAGTGGCAGGATGTCCTCCTGATGCATTTGCCGCTACGGGCCAGCTTTGGGGGAATCCGCTGTACCGTTGGGACTATCACAGGAAGACAGGCTATGAGTGGTGGATGAAGCGGCTGGAGGCCTGCTTCAAGATGTACGATATGGTCCGCATAGATCATTTCCGGGGGTTTGACGCCTATTATTCCATTCCTGCGGGGATGAAGACCGCGGAGATAGGGGAATGGGAGCCGGGCCCGGGGAATTCTCTCTTTGAAACCATGAAAAAGCGGCTGGGGGAAAGAGAAGTGATTGCAGAAGACCTTGGCTTTTTGACGCCGTCTGTGTTGGAATTGGTAAAGCATACCGGTTATCCCGGAATGAAGGTGCTGCAGTTTGCCTTCGATTCCAGGGAGGACAGTGATTATCTGCCCCATAATTATATGAGGAACGCAGTGGCCTACACCGGAACCCATGACAATGACACTACTTTGGGTTGGTACAGACAGCTGCCGGAGGCTGACAGGGAATTCTGCGATCGCTACCTGAATCTGGGAAAATGCAGCAGCGACGAGGAAATCAAGTGGGAGTTTATCAGGGCGGTGCTTTCCAGTGTGGCAAATCTGGCGGTGATTCCCATGCAGGATTATCTGGGCCTGGGTTCGGAAGCCCGCATCAATACGCCCTCTACGCTGGGCGGCAACTGGACCTGGCGGATGAAGAAGGGCGCGTTTACAAAGGAGCTTGCAGCGCAAATCAGAGAGATGTCAGAGCTTTACGGCAGAGCGCCCAAGAAGGCGAAGAAAGAAGGAGTCAAAGCCGCTAAAGCGGGAAAGGCAAAGAAAACAGAGACAGCTCAAGCCGCTAAAGCGGGAAAGGCAAAGAAAACAGAGACAGCTCAAGCCGCTAAAGCGGGAAAGGCAAAGAAAACAGAGACAGTTCAAGCCGCTAAAGCGGGAAAGGCGAAGAAAACGAAGACAGTCAAAGCCGCTAAAGCGGAAAAGGCGAAGAAGCCAGAGACAGCCCAAGCCGCTAAGGTGAAGGGCACAAATCAGAAGAAAGAGAAAGCATGAATGGAAATTCACGGATTGAATAAGACAACGTTATTGGATTATCCGGGTCATGTAGCAGCCACCGTTTTTACCGGTGGCTGCAATTTTCGCTGTCCTTTCTGCCACAACGGGGATCTGGTGTTACGCCCCAAATCCCAGCCGGTGATTCCGGAGGAAGAGGTGTTGGCATACCTGAAAAAAAGGCAGGGGATTCTGGAGGGAGTCTGCATCACCGGAGGGGAACCCACCCTGCAGCCCGATCTGCCTGATTTTATCGGAAAAGTCCGGGAGCTAAAGTATCTTGTGAAGCTGGATACCAACGGTTACAGACCGGAGGTGCTGGCGGGGCTTCTGGAGAGAGAGATGCTTGATTATGTGGCCATGGACGTGAAGGCGTCTCCCGATAACTACAAAAAGGCAGCGGGCTGTCCGAGACTGGACTTTGCAAGGATAGCGGAAAGTATATCCATATTAAAGGGCTGTAAGATTCCCTATGAGTTCCGCACCACGGTGGTGCAGGGCATTCACACCGTTTCGGAATTCGACGGTATCGGGAAGCTGCTGGCGGGCGCAGGGGCTTATTACCTGCAGGCATTCCGGGAGAGCGAAAGCATGATACAAAACGGTTTCCGGCCCTTTTCGGCGGAGGTCATGGAAGAAATGCGGGAAAGGGCCGGAAAATATGTGGACAAGGTGGAGCTGCGGGGGTAGCATAAACGGGCTGATATGAATAAAGCTTTCTGTCAATCCATGGCGCTTATGGTATTTAATAAGCTTTATCATGATAATTTGTATTTTCACCATTTGCCAAATGTTGTGCCGCGTGTGCCTTCCATGCTGCTTTTTCATCAGCGGACAAACCGTAAGTGTAAATTTCCATTTTATGACCGCACCAGCAAATGCGGACGCCAAGCGGTTTCGGAGCAGCAGGTTCCTCGACAACGGGTTCCGGGGCAGCAGGTTCTGTAACGGCAGGCTCTGTAACGGCAGGCTCTGTAACAGCAGGTTTTTCTACAACAACCGGGTCTTTTGTTGCAGCAGGCGGAATGTATACTGTGACGGTTACTTCCGCAGTTTCAACGCCAGTCTGTATGTTGTCTATGCCGGTTGTTTCCCCCGCCTGAGCTGTAGTATCGTCGGAAGCACCTGCAGCCTCAACAGTTTTTCCCGTTGAAACAATAGTTTCGTCTGCAGCATCAGCTGCTTTAACAGTCTGAGACTGCTGTGTGTTCTGTGCTGCCTGTTGGGTCTGCCGGGTAGACTGGGCATCCTGGGTATTCTGTATGGTCTGAGCATTCTGCGTAGACTGGGTACTTTGGCTATTCTGCATGGTCTGAGCATTCTGTGTAGACTGGGTACTTTGGTTATTTTGTACGGTCCGGGTGGACTCCGCAGCTTCAGTAGTCTCTTCTGCCGTAGTGCCTTCTGTATTTTCAACATCAACAGTCTTTTCGGCGTCGGAAGCCACGGATGCGGCAGCAGTCCGGGCAGTGCCGGTCTCCTCTTCCGCAACAGCCTCCTTAGTCTCTTCTACAATGACATCATCCACAACTTTGTTGGCAACGATTATCTGCCCGCTGTCAAATTCGGCTTCTGACTGAGCGGATACGCTAACACTATCATCCGTTTTGGCAGTTTCTCTGCTTTTTACCTCTTGACTGCCGCAGCCTGTCAGGCAGCTTACTATCAGTCCTGCAGCCAATGCTGTACCTACTATTTTTTTCCTGTACTTTGTTGTTCTCATATTTCCACTCCTTCCGCCGCGCAAGCGGCATTTCAAGTTTCACTTGTTTACACCTATGAAACGATCAAGGAAAGTAAGTGGTTGCAGGTTTTTATAATTTTTCTTCCTTTTCGGAATTGTGTACCTATGGCTATTTTCCATGCATTGAAATAAGCAGTAAAATATTATATAATTTTGAAACAATTTTAGTTATGCTGATTTTGGTGTTCGGACAAAATGCCTTTGAAAAATGGTTTCATAAATGTAATATTCCCTATGGTGGAATTATCGTTGCCATTACATGGGGAATATTACATTTTTTCACCAAGGATATAACAACTGGGATTGTTACAATGATTTCTGGTTTAGCCTTTGGAAGCATATATCTTTTAACAAATAGAGATATGTAACACGCGCATGAATATATTTAAGGAAATTAAGAAAGCATTTCCATCAGTTCTTTTCACCTGATTTATTTTGTGTTATAATTTGTTACAGGTTTTTCTTGCCCTTATGAGCGTTCGTAACATGAGGGAAAAGGATATAACACAAGGGAAAG
>JAMPFR010000043.1 GCA_023664365.1 Acetatifactor muris
TGGTGGCGAAAAGATAGTTAAAATACTGATTTAATCAGCGTTTCCCTAACTTTTTGTACCAAATCCCGAAATTTTCTTATCTCAATAGGCTTTGAGTAATAATACCCCTGAAACCAGGTAGCCTGATACCTCCGCAGATAATTCTGCAGTTCCTCCGTCTCCACGCCCTCCAGACAGGTACTCATGCCGGAGCTGTTGGCAAATTCCACGATTGACCGAACCATGGCCTGCTTTTTGGTATCCTCAATAATCCCCCGGATAAAGCTCATATCCAGCTTAATTTCATCCATGGGCGCATTCAGCACAATTCCCGAAGAAGCGCTTCCGGTTCCGTAATCATCCATTGCCATGCGGATACCCCGGCCCCGGAAAAATTCCACTTCCCGCTTTATCACTTCTATGGGCATGTCCCTGCACCGCTCCGTCAGTTCCAGACACAAATGGTTTGCCGGAAATCCCGTTTCATCCAGAATACGCAGCACTTCCCCGCGAAACTCCTCCCGCTCCAGCTGCCTGGCCGATACATTGACATTCAGCACGAATTCCGGCAGAAACTCCAGCAGTCCTACTGTTTCCTGCAGTGCCGTCCGCAGCACATGGTTGCCCAACTCATACATGCCCGGATCTGTTTCCATCCATTCGATAAACATGCCGGGCGGCACGATTCCGTAAGGCTCCCTGCGCCATCGGACCAGAGCCTCCGCCCCTGCGATACACCCTGTGCCGGAAGTTACGATTGGCTGGTATTCCACATAAAAGCCCCGGCAGCCATCCCGCACCGACTGGTGAATTACCTTCATTAAATCCAAATCCGCATTTTTTGAAATGCACACCTCGTCATTGAACACAATCAGCTTTCCCTGATGCTCCGTCTCCGAATGTCCCATGGCATAGGCGGCTTTAGAGATAAGGGAATCCGCTTTTCCTTCATACCGGTCAATCAGAATTGCCCCGGCGCATATTTTCAGCGTCACCCGTACATTATCGATATGGATTCCTCCGGCCAGCTTTTCCCGAAGCCTCTGCTCAAAGGCCAGCAGTTTTTCCCTGCTGCCGCATTTCAGAATAAATCCGAATCCCGCTCCATCCAACCGGTAGACAGCGCTTTCCTCATTCATCATATAAATAAACTGCAGCGCCGTTTCCTTTAAAACCCGATTGGTGAAATCATTTCCGTAAATGATATTCAGATTATTGAACCGCTCCAGCTTAATCATCAGCACGGAAAAGGGCTGCTTTCTTTCAATTGCCGCCTCAATGTCATCTGCAAATCTGGCCTGGGAATATAAATCCGTCAAAGCGTCAATTCTGGGCAGGACGTTTTCATTGCGCAGCAGGACAAGCAGATACTCTTCCCCGTTCTGCTCATCCGCCACAATGTCCGTGTGGATGCTGAACAGGTGATATTCCCCGGATACTCCCTTCATCCTGACGCACAATTCCCAATCCAGCTTCTCACCCCGCATCCTCTGGGGAAGCCCCTCCTCGTACTCCCACCAGTCATCCGGGTAAACCAGCTCCCGCATAATCTCATAATGCTTTGAGGTGCAGCTGTCCTCCACACCGAAATAGGCCCTGAAGGTATCAGAAAACCATACTCTGTTCTGTTTCAGGTGCAGAATATATATGTAGGTATCTTCCGCCAGCATGTTCACCTTATTCATCACCGAATCGATGTAGCTTTCATTATCATGCCAAAATCCGCGTTCCTTCATTGTAATCCCCCTTGCGTATTTCCATGCCCCGGCAAAGCCTCCACCCTTCCGGCATTACCCGGCTTGTCAGTGCTGGACGTTCTTCATGCTTTCCTCCCTGTTATCGGCATGTGCCGATTCCATACATCTTTTCAGAACAGGAATCAGCTCATGGTCGAAATTTTCCCGCACTTTGGTTTCCATGCCGATGACAAGCACCGGTTCCTTCTCCGGGGTGCAGGCCTCCCACTCAGGCGCCAGCGGATTCTCCGGGTTCCCCGTCCAAGCAAAGGCCATGATAAAATCAAATATTAATTTTTCCACCCGCTGCGTAACGCCCTTCTCCTGAGTATAGGGCGTAAAACAGGTGTTGTGAAAGAAATAAGGTATATCCGCGCAGTGCCAGGGCGTGCGGACGCCGTCATAGTTCATGTTCAGATTAAATAAATAGGACCAGACCCTGCCGCATCTGCTTCTTTCTCTGATATAGTCTATCTCCGGCTCTCTGAAAAGAAAGTCCAGCGTCATGATGTCCGCCGGGTTGCGCTCCGGATAAGCCTTTCTGAACAGTGCAATCAGTTCCTCCGAATTTTCCTTTCCCACCGCCTGTTCCACAGTCCGGATCCCCTCTTCCGGGGTCAGTTCGGAACGCTTACAGGACATCGGCCCAAAGGAACCGAATTCCCCGAACACGCTGCCCACAATCAACGGCACCCGGGCCGTTTCTCTGCGAAAGCCTGTCTTCAGCGGATCCCCTTGATAAAAAGCGTTCGGATGGGGGACGCAGCCAATATATTCCCCTGTCTTTTTCAGCCCCGGCGCCACCCTGTTGTAGGCTGCGGCCAGCGCGTCATACGGAACCTTCTCAAGGGCCTTCACATCATCCGCCTTCAGTTCCTCCATAAGCGCCCGGCCCAATTTTTCCCCGGATCCCTCTCCGTCCTCCATAAGAGCTCCGCCAATCACGCCGCTCATAATAATTCCCTTTGCATAAAGCCCGTCCGCCCCGGGCGTCTGTAACAGGGTGGTTATTTTCGCTCCGCCGCCGGACTGCCCGAAAAGGGTCACGTTCTCTGGGTCTCCGCCGAATTTTTCAATATTATCATGGAGCCATTTCAAAGCCGCTACAATATCATTGGTCCCCGCATTTCCGGAATCGGCGTACTCCTCCCCAAAGGCGGAAAAGTCGCAGTAGCCCAGTATATTCAGACGGTGGTTCACGGACACTACCACCACCTGGCCCAGCTTGCACATATTCTCTCCTTCATAGGCAATATGTTCAATGGCGGAACCGGCGGAAAATCCGCCTCCGTGCAGCCATACCATCACAGGACGTTTCTCCCCGTCCAGGCCCGGCGTCCATATATTCAGGTTCTGGCAGTCCTCATTCATCACCCAGTAACGATGGGGCACCACCAATTCTCCCGTGGGCTTGGGCAGATCCAACAGCGGGCATACATAACCGTAGCTTGTGGCTTCAAGCACGCCCTCCCAGGGCTCTATCGGCTCCGGTTCGTGAAATCGCTTTGCCTTCGCATAGGGTATCCCCTTAAATATGTATACGTCGTCATAAAAATAACCCCGTACCTTCCCTCTGTCGGTTTCTACCAGCGCCGTGCTGTCGTTGTAATCAAATTGTTTTTCCATGCCGCTGCCCTCCTTATTCAACAACCCCGATGCAAGCATTGGACATTTTGCTCTCGGGAATCAAGTATCCGTCTCCGCTTCCCGATAATCCATATCTTATATTATATCACGGTATTTGGGTATTTTAAAGGGAGTGAAAACATTTTCTGCTTTCACTCCCTCTGAAATGTATTATGGTCGAAATGGAGGTAAACTGCCGAAATCACCCAAGGAAGCGAAGCCCTCTATTTTGCTTCCTTCGCTTTCTCAACCGCCTGATTATGGCAGTCCGCCAAACCCATTACTGCGAAGTTTCTTACCTAAGCTCCTGCCTCTTTCTTTCATTGCAATGTTTCCCTTCTCTGTATGTCTTATTGATTCTAAAAAAGGAGCGCCGACGCACTCCTCATTTTTGAAGCTCTTTCTGTTCAAATTCCTCCACGCTCTCCGCTCTGGCGGCGACGACCAGCCAGCCGCTCAATGTGTCCATGTCCTTCTGCTCACGGATCCGGCGTTCCAGTCCCTCCGGGAGCGGACCCTTTAAGGACAGGAGCTGCAGGACATCCTCGGCCTTTCCTTCGACCTTTCCTTCGGCCTTTCCCTTGACCCTTCCAACTGCTTCTCCTTCCTCTCTGACATAATCATCTCTGGCATATCTGTCCCGTATCTCCCTCATATGCCCCTCGTACAACGCCCGCAAATCCTTCCTCAGACTCATGACCTTTACCTCTTTTACTGCCTCCACTATCCCCGGATTACTCGTCTTTATCATATTCAGCTCCGCCTCCGTTTCCGCATTGAACAGCCGGATCCAGTCGTCCAACGGCTTCTCTCCGCTTATCTGTTTCTTAAGTTCGATCACATGTATCTCGAACATATCCGAGAATTCTTTCCCGTTCTCGTCCCGCAGCTTATACCTTCTGTGGTATGCCGGAGACACGTCCAGGTCAAAATCCAGAATATTGATGCAGATACACTTTTTCAGCTTATGGTAGCGCTCCCCTGACAGCAGGTCCTCCGTGAACATCTTCGCTAAGTAAAACAGGCTGCGCTTGTCCCAGTGGGCCACCACCCTTTTCCTCCTTTGTGTACAGAAGGTTTTCCCTTGGATGGCGTCTTGAAAATCTCCTGCTTTTTTACAGATTTGAATTCAAAAGCATAGATTTTCCGATCATTCTGATTGATTTGACAGAAATTTGACTGAAAACTAGAAACGGTTATGCTTTGTATCAATGATAACACATCGGCGGAGCATCCGCAAGGATTATTTTCTTTTTTCACTCTGGTCTTCACTCAATCTCCCTACATCGGGCCTGCCGCTGAACGGTATTACTTTTTATACTCGTATCGGTTTCCTATAAGTCAAAAAGATAGGGCCGAAGCGCTACTGCCACGCCTCCTCCGTGAAGCGGATACTCCGAGCAAGCTCTATTGCATCCTCCTCGGAAAAATAGCGCATATTCAGGCCAAACATATACCCCTGGGATGCGCCTTCCCTGCCAAAGCATACATACCAGAAATGTCCGGTGCTTTCCTCCTCCGGAATCGGTGTGCCCGCCTCCTCCGCTTCGGCAAGCTCAGGTAAAGTAAACAGATCGCAGGCAAACTGAAAGAGAACCGCCTGCTCCTCACAGCCCTCCACAGGCACCGGCTCCGTCTCTATTCCTGAATGATTGCTCCAGAGCATGACATCTGTCAACACGCCGTCCGCATCAAAGACAAGGTTCTCCCCATCCGTCCGATAGATGACTGCGGCCGCCTTCCATTCCTCCGGACAGGATTCGCCGGGCTCCGCCATCGGATAGTATTTCCCTACCCATTGAAAGGTCTGTCCGCCGCCATAGCCCACCATGGCGGAAAAGGCGTCCGCCTGCAGCATTTCTTCCCTGGGAAGCCTGTATTCCGCCAGCCAGTCAGCCAGTGAGGGAATATGCTCCCTAAACGCTGTAATGTCCGCATCCCACCAGCCTGCATCCTCCCTGTACAGCGGCAGCTCAGCCCTATCGCTCTCCCGTGCCAGATATATCATATTGATATGGCTATCCTCTGCCATATAGCTCACCAGCAGCTGATAATCCTGCCCCTGCTCTTCGTCCCGCAGCTCGTAGATCAAATATCTGTTCAGAGCATAATCGTTCATGTCATCCCAGACGGCCCCCTGATAGCCTGCGTAATCCTTCAGTGTTGGAAGTGACACTTCTGTCAGCTTCTGCAAAGTCTCCCATGTAAGCGCCTCGCCCCGATCCATGGCCCGAAGCTCCCGGTTCTCCTCTGAGGCCGCTATATCCGGCTCCTGCTCATTTCCGGCGACCGTGTCTGTACCGGTTTCCGAATCATCCGCTCCTGTGCCGCCATCCTGCCCCGGAACGGCTCCCCTGTCTCCGGCATTTTCAACCTCCTGTCCCTGCTCCCCGTCCCCGCCGGAGGCCTGTTCATTTCCGTCTTCCTGCCTGCTGCCGGGCTCCTGGCCGCCGTCGGAATTCCCCGGCCGGGGATTTGCCAGCAGCAGCACCGCCGCTGCCACTGCCACTACAATTCCGACACACACTGCCGCCACCTGAGGCTTCTTATATTTAAGCACATTTCTGATACGTCTGCCCGGAGTTCCTTCCCCGAAGGCCAGCGGCATACCTCCGATGATGCGTCTGCCCGCCGCCAGATTCAGCAGGGTGGCAGAATATTCGCTTTTAACTCCGCTTCCCAGCTTCCGCAGCACTGCCTCGTCGCAGGACATTTCCATATCCCGTTCGCTGAAGAAAAACGCCGCCCACACCATGGGGTTAAACCAGTGAAGGCAGAGCGTCAGAAAGCTTACCACCTTAATGATATGATCCCGCCGCCTGATATGAATTTGTTCATGGAGCAGAATGTACTGCTTCTCCGATTCCTTCAGCCCCGCCGGAAGATATATTTTCGGACAGAAAAGTCCCAACACGAAGGGCGTAGGCAAATTCTCTTTTTCGTACACCGTGATTTGATCCCCGTCTCCAAAACTGCAGCTGACAGCCCGTGCGCCCTTTAACTTTCTCTTCAGGATTACTACGGAAGCGCCTCCATGAACCAGCATCAGCGCCACACCCGCTGCCCAGGCGGCCATGGCTGCTCCCATCAGCCTTCTGCCTCCGCCGGATACAGTTCCCTTACTTCCGCCGGATAATACCACGTTCCCGGTTTCACCTGCCTGAGCCGGACTCCCCACCCCCTGAGAGAGCGCTCCGTTTCCTTCTCCCTCTGCAAAAGCAGGACTATCCGGATCCGTGGGGGAAGGCTGCCCATACAGAATCTCCTTAGGGATATAGTAAACAATTCCCGACTCCACCTCAGGGCCGTTTTCCGTTTCCGGCAGGGACACCGGCAGAGAAAAGGATACCGGGCAAAGCAGCTTGAACAGCACCACCGCCCACAGACAATATGAAATCAGCTTGGGCGCCCTGCGCAGAAACAGCCTTACCAAAAGTACCGCCAAAATAACCAGCGCTCCACTGAGGCTCATATTGAGAAGCACCAAAAAAATCTCGTATCCCATGATCATTCCCCCTGTTTCTCTTCGTACTCTTCTATCAGCTTTTTCAGTTCCGCAATCTCTTTATCTCCCAGCTTCCGCCTCCTTGAAAATGCCGCCAGGAATCTCGGCAGCGAACCTTCAAAGGTATCCTCCAGAAACTGCTCGCCCTGAGCACCCCGGAAATCCTCCCGGCTTGTTTTTACCACGACGCATCCGCTTTCATTGGCAAAAAGCCCTCTGTCGCAGAGACGCTTCAGCATGGTATAGGTAGTAGTGCGTTTCCACTGAAATGCCGCTTCACACAGCTTTGTCAGCTCCCCCGTGGATATCGGCGCTCTCTCCCAGATTAAATCCGCAAATTTCTGTTCCATTTCTCCCAGTCTGTACTGTTCCATAAGTTCCCTCGTTTCTGCCTGATGTTTTTGTCTAACAACATTAGACGCTTTCAGTCTAACACCGTTAGACAGACTTGTCAAGCCCCTGCTATGCCCAACTGCCACAAATTTGAAATTAGATTATACTTCAACTCTTTTATTGACCTGTCACAGACAATTATGTTAGAATCAAATAGCAAAAACACAGTTTACAGGAGGCACAAAATGAAAAAAATATGCATTTATTCCCCGGAAAAGTACCAAACCTCCGGCTACGTCCAGGTATCTGAAAATATTTACAAGACCTGCGACGCTTCAACGAAGGAGGATTATTATGTAACGTCATTGAGCTTTGTGCAGGAACCGGAATTTGATGAAGGGACATCGCCAAGTAATATCTCTCAGTATCCGTTAGAGGACATTCTGGATAAATTCAGTGTATCTGTAAGTGATTTCTATGAAAATGAAAATTCAAAAAGCGATTCCCTGTGTTATCTGGAATTTAGGGGAAGCGACATCAAGAATATACAGTCTCTGCTGAAAATCGTCGGAAAGCACGTCTACAATAAGGCTGACGGCGGATTTATAAGGCTGGCGGTTGAATAACGCCAGCCTTCAGATCTATTGCTCTTGCGGTATATCTGCGAAATCTTCACACTTAAACCATTCAGGCTGTTTCTCCGTCCAATAACGGGAATCCAGATCCGCAAATTCCTCTTCACTCTGCAAGCTGATTGGGGCTTCCTTCTTCCCGTCCAGATAATAGTAGTCATAAGATAACTCTGAATCAGAGTCTGCCTCCCGGACAAAATGAATCAATTCATGTACTTTTCCGTCAGCATCAAAGGTAAAGTACGCAGATTCCACACCATCGTAGTCCTGTCCCCACCAGACGATCCCGTTGCCGCATACATAAAAAGCCAAATGGCTTGTATGCGTTTCAAATACGTCATAGCAAATCAATTCATTATCCTGAACGCCTAATATATATACCACTTGACTTGGCAAATCCCTGATCTCAACGATAAGCTCCGGATCGCCGTCGCTATTTACATCCAAAAGAGAAAAATATCTCCAGGAATAACCATCTCCCTCCGTGTCTGCGTCATCCAAAAACGCCAGCTCGCTAAAAGAGCCTTCCTCTACATAAGGGTCAGCAACACTTATTTCATTCCTCAAAAATGCTGCATATAAAGGATGAATATCCATATCCGACAGGAATGCTTTTGCCGTCGTTCCAGAAACTGCCTGTTGTTCTCTCGCTTCAGACCCTGCCGTCGACGCCGCCTTTAACGGCTCCACAGACAGCACCACATGGAAGTTTGTGGTATAAGTAACGACATACCATCCGGCATTCTCAGCGTTCCATTCGATGCTTCTATTTTCGTTATACATTCTGTCCTCGCCCGGCACAAAACCCAAATCGTCAAGAATAAAAAATCCTCTCCAGAGGTTGTCGGTATCCTCTCCTATTCCGCTGTATACCGCAAACATAGTCGGCTGCCCGTCCGCATACGGCCCCGGCAGTCCCGACCTCTCCACGTCCTTGTCAAAGATGACCACCGCCGACTCTGTCCTGCCCTCCGTAATCTGCGCCATGTCCTCCTCAGCCTTTGTCCGCAGCGCCGAAATGTCCTCGCTGAGGTACATCACACCGGAAATGAGGAAGCCTGCGCCGGAAATGCACACGGCGCACAGCACCCCCACTGCGGATTTCCTGCCTGTGACAATGGCCGCCACGCCGAACACCGCAACAATTACCATACAGGCTATAGTGGTAGCGCCCATCAGCCCGTACCATTTATAATACGCCTCTATCACGGCATAGGGCGTCTCCACTCCCTCCAGAAGCTTTTCCAAGGTTTTCGGGCTGATACTGAGGGAAAGCACCGACAATGCCAGAACCACCCCTACAAGAGACAGCAGTATTGCCGGGATCACACTTTTTGTAAACCTCTTAGGGTCATCCTCCATCATTCCCACTGCTTTTCTTATCAGTATGCCGCTCATTTCAAAACCTCCGCCTTTATCCTTCGCTATTTTTTGTATCCGCACCTATATAAGCATATAGTTATCCGGCCAAAAAGTCAATTGATCCCTCCAATCAAGCTATTCACTGTAAAAACTTTGTGATAAAATTATGTTTATTACAGATTTATATTGCAAGAGAGGCATTACACATGAAGCAAAAATCAACGGAACAGAAGGAATTTTACAGGGAGCTGTTTTCCCTGGCAGTTCCCATCGGAATGCAGAATCTTCTGGTGGCTCTGATCGGCGCGTCGGACGCGCTGATGCTTGGCAGACTGACCCAGGACGCCGTCTCGGCAGTGTCTCTGGCAAACCAGATCGCCTTTATCATGAATCTGTTCAGCGGCGCCATCGTTGGCGGCGGCGGAGTGCTGCTGGCCCAGTATTGGGGAAAAGGCGACCGGGTAATGGTTAAAAATCTGTTCTGTATGCTTCTCAAATGGGCATTGGGCATCTCCTTTATTTTCTTTGCTCTGGCAATGTTCGCGCCGGGACTTTTAATGCGTATCTACACGCCGGACGCCAATCTGATTTCTATCGGTGCATCCTATCTGCGCGCTGTAGGTTTGTCTTATCTGTTCAGCGGCATTACCCAGTGCTACTACCTGGTGATGAAGTTGGAAGGAAAAGCTTCCAAAAGCGTTATGATCTCCGTCGTTACGCTTATTACCGACGTTGTGATTGATTTTTTCCTGATCTACGGCATTGCAGGAGTACCAAGGCTGGGTGCAAACGGCTCTGCTTATTCCACTGTCGTGGTGGAGCTGGTCGCGCTGGTGTGGTGTATCGGGGAGTCTCACCGGGGAGAAAGCATCCGTCCTGACCTGAAGGGCTTTCGTTGGTCATCATCCGCCGTCACCAAAGACCTGTTCAAGATTGCCCTTCCCATGCTGGGCAGCTCCCTTGCCTGGGGGCTGGGCTTTTCCCTGCACTCCCTGATCATGGGGCATCTTGGTTCCGACGCCACTGCGGCCGCGTCCATTACTTCCGTTGTCCAGGAACTGATAACCTGCGTCTGCAAGGGCATCTCCGCCGGAGCAGGGATCATGGTGGGCAAGCTTCTGGGGCAGGATCTGTTTGACAGGGCAAAGGAGTACGGAAGAAGGTTCAGCCGTATTTCCTTTTGGACAGGGGGGATACATATGGCGCTGCTTTGTCTGTTGGGTCCTGTTGTGGCAAAATACTTCGTGCTGTCGCCCACAGCCGGACAATATCTTATCGTCATGCTGGTATTCAGCGGCTTTTATGTATTTGCTTACTCCATAAATACCATTATTGTCTGCGGCGTTTTCCCCGCAGGCGGCGATTCACGGTATGACGCCGTCAGTGTGCTCTTCGCATCCTGGTGCTTTGCGCTGCCGCTGGCGCTGCTTGGGACATTTGTGTTCCACTGGCCTGTCCTGGCGGTATATATCCTGATGTGCTCCGATGAGATCGTGAAACTGCCCTGGCTCTATCCCCGATATAAGAAATATCTGTGGCTCAACAACCTGACAAGGGAGGAAGCGGCCTCTCAGATACAATAAGCGGCATACAGAGGAATCAATCGTATCCCCTCTTCTTCCCCGAAGTTTTTTCCCGAAATACGGATCCCATATTCCGGCTGATACCGCCTGCAGAACTCCACCAGGCTTTTTGAGCGCACCCTCACATCATACTTTACCTCAACGGGAATGATTTTTCCCGCTTTCTGAATCACAAAATCCACTTCCGCCGCAGGAGAATCAGAGGTCCAGTAATAAAGCTCATAGCCTGCGGCCTGCAATGTCTGTGCCACATAATTTTCCGTCAGCGCTCCCTTATATGCGCCGGATAATTCATCCCGCAGCACGTTCTCCGGCATCAGGTTTGCCTGGGCACACAAAAGTCCTACGTCGGACAGATAAAGCTTGAAGGCGGATACATCCCGAAAAGCCCCAAGGGGCAGTTCTCCCGCCGTCACCCTGTCCGACCGAATCACCACGCCCGCCATATACAGCCATGCGATGGAGTCTCCGAATAATCCGGCAGTAGCTCCTTTTCGTATCATTTTATATTGAAACTTTTTGTTTTCCTTTGCAAGCTGCGCAGGCAATGAAAGATAGGCTCCCCGAATCTTCGTGTTCTCGCTCCCGGAGGCATACTTTGACATATCAGCCGTATAAGCGTTCACAATCAGGCTCTGGAACTCCGGTACATTTACCGGGGACTTATCCTCCATGTACTTCCGAACCGCCGCCGGCATCCCGCCCACATACAGATAACGCAGCCACCACAGCCGCAGATCTCTGTGTATCGCCTCCGGCATGGGTTCCCCAGAGATAAAATGCTCCCGAATCATGTGTTCCGGCCCCTCCTGGCCCATAGCCCACAAAAATTCGTCAAATCCCATGGGATACATGGTTTTCACATACACCTTGCCCACCGGAAAGGAATATCTTTCACGGCGGATCGCCATCCCCAGAAGACTTCCCGCTGCGACTACATGGTATTCCGGCGCCTCTTCGCAAAAGTATTTCAGAGAGGTCAACGCCCTCTCACAGGCCTGCACTTCATCAAAGATCAGCAGTGTTTCTTCCGGAATGATCTTTACGCCGAAATGTTCCTCCAGCAGTCTGAGCAATCTGTCCGGCTTTAAATCTCCTTCAAAATATCCCGCCACCACCGGCATCCGCTCAAAATTGATATAAACGGTATTTTTAAAATAATCCCTTCCGAACTCCTGCAGGATATGTGTTTTCCCTACCTGCCGCGCACCGTACAGAACAAGGGGCATTCTGTCTTTCGTTTTGCTTTTCCATTCTATCAGCTCTGCCAGCATCTTTCTCTTCATGACGTTCCCGCCTTTACTGTTGATATATAAATTATAAGCTTCCAGCGATCAAAAATCAAGAAAAAGTCACTTGCGAGTGACTTTTTCTTGAAATCAAATCATTACATAATGATTTTCCAAAAACAATCACGTTGCAAAGCAAAATGTATTCATAGAACACAGTGGTATTGACCCTCGCAGAAATCATGACTCTGCCCTCGTATCCGGAAGTACAATACAGATGCTTAATCTGCTGTTTTCATACCTTGCCGTTATACTTCCATTCATCTGTTCAACCAGCGTTCTGGCAATCGCCAGCCCTAAGCCTGTGGAGCTTCTGGCAGCCTCAACGGTAAAAAACCGGTCAAACAGCTTACCAACCTGTACTTCATTCAATTCCGATGCGGTATTGGTAAAGGTGATTTCTCCTTTTTCGGATAGTGTGAGCTCCAGATCGCCGTCACTATACTTGACGGCATTGCTCAGGAGATTGGAAAACACGCGGGCTAGAGCGGAAGGGTCAAGGGTTCGGATAACTTTGCTTTGAGGCATTTTTATATCAGGGACAATGCCCCGTTCATGAATGGCGGTATAAAAAGCGGCGATGCTTTCTTCCAATATGCTGTCTATTGCAACAGACTCTTTTGCGGCATTTTTATCCCCGGAAAGAATAACAGAGTATCTGAAGAGCTCTTCCGTCAGCTGCGTTAATATTTCCGCCCGGTTTCTGATGATCTCAAGATACCGCGTCACCGTTTCCGATTTATCCTCCTGTTCCAGCAGATCCAGATATCCGCAAACAGCAGTGAGCGGGGTGCGCAGATCGTGGGAAATATTTGTGACCGCATTTTTAAGCTCCGTATCTCCCTGCCGGAAGCGGCGTCGCTCCTCACGAAGCTTGCGAAGCTGAATATTGACGGCATTCGCCAAGCCTCTCATATACTTATCGCCGGTCGAAATATCAATCAGCGTATTCGTATCGGTTATAAGCCTGTCGGCAAAGGCCGTTTCGATTTCCCTTGCGGCTTTCTGCAGAAGATGAATTTTGATAAGCAGAGCAAGGATGAACACTGCCATTATGCCGAGTAAGGCCCATAACCATATTTCCATAGCAAACTCCTTATTTTAATTCTTTTTTCCTGAATAACAATATTCCCGCGCCGGCAAATACAATAAATTCTCCCAGAGAGTATATCGGTAAAACCTTTAAATCGGGGACATCTCTTCCTCCAAGCTGGTACATCTGACCTGCCGGATTGATGTCTAACAGTATCTGACATACCTTTCGTTTTTCTTCGCTTGGATATTTGGGATTTTGTATTTCTTCAGTTTTCATTTCTCCGTCAACAAAAGACACTGACGGGACAACCTCCGGAGCCTCTAAAATACTGAAACAGGTAAGAGCAGCCATCATCATTCCGAACGCCAGCAGAACACTTACGATGGCGGTGATTGCTTTGTTGGAAATCATCATTGCAGCAAATGTGAAGATACCGGAATAGGCAATCACCACTGCAAATACACAGCCCAGCGTCATCAGCAGCTTAGAAACAGGTATCGTGATACTGCCGAATAAAGGGATTCCGATCGCAGCCACGATCGCAATGTATAAAAGGTAGGAATACAAAGCAGCAGCGGAGGTTATCATCAGGTTAGACAGGTAGATATCCGCCCTCTTACAGCCTATGATGATCTTATTTCGGATGGTTCCATCCGAATATTCCACACCTAAAAACAAGCTTGTAAATATGGAGATGACTATACCTATGGTCGTGGCATAAAACAGGAAAACCTGTTCCGTTTCTATCACTTCCTGATAGCGTTTCATATCGCTGTATTGTGTATAGATCACAAACAGGGCCCAGCAGACGCTGAACAGGGTCATCAGCCAAAATATTCTGCTTTTTCTTAATCTTGTAAAGCCCGCCTTCAACAGCTTATTCATCTCTGCCACCTCCCACCAGACTGACATAATAGCTTTCCAGACTTTCATCCCTCTCCTGCATGGAAATAATCTCACAATCCTCTTCAGACAATGCAAGGGCAAGGCCGGTCACATTGACCTTTGCAAATATATCGGCTTCCCCGTCGGAGATAATGTTATATTCTGTCTCCATTCCGTCCAAAACACGGGCAAGGGCCTTTACATTAGTCACTTCCACCCGGACGCACTTTCTGCAGGCGGCCTCCAGATCCTCTGCGCTGATTTCCTTTACCATTCTTCCGCTGTCGATAAAGCCGTAATGTGTGGCAAGCCGGGACAGTTCATCGAGGATATGGCTTGAAATCAAAACAGTGATCTGACGCTCACGGTTCAGCTTTAATATCAGCTCCCGTATTTCAATGATACCCTGGGGGTCAAGACCGTTTACAGGCTCGTCCAGCACTAAAAAGTCAGGGTCACCCACAAGCGCCACGGCAATGCCCAGCCTCTGGCGCATACCCAGAGAAAAGTTTTTTGCTTTCTTTTTTCCCGTGTTTTCAAGACCCACTAATTTCAGAATTTCGGTAAGTCCATCATAGGATGGCAGTCCGAGAATAAGGTATTGCTGTTTCAGATTGTCCTCCGCCGTCATATCAAGATAGACGGAGGGCGCCTCTACAATAGCCCCCATCCGCCTGCGTGACTTAACAATCTCCTTATCCGTATTCTTCCTGCCATACAGTATATAGCCGCCGGATGCAGGCTCCTGCAGGCCGCAGATCAGCCGGATAAGCGTTGTTTTGCCGGCGCCGTTTTTTCCGACGAAACCATAGATCGCACCTTTAGGAACATTCATGGACAGTCCGTTTAACGCCTTGAAGCCTTTGTAGTGTTTGCTTAAAGCGTTGGTTTTAAGAACGTACTCCATAAGCATGACCTCCTTATAACCTTATAAATTGATGCTGTCATTCTACTTCAAAAGGCTTAAGAAAACGGTTAAGAAAACAGTTGAGAAATGGTTGAGATTTATGTTTCTTTCATTTTGAAACCCATTCCCCACACTGCCTCAATATACTCTTTGCCGTTTACCTCGCGGAGCTTTGCCCTCAAATGGCTGATATGGGTCTTTAAAGAATTTTCCGTACAGTCGGGAGTGTCCTCACTGATACGGTCCAACAATCCGGATTTAGTAATGACCTGTGTGGGATTTTGCATAAGCAGCCTCAGAATAGCGTATTCCGTCCTGGTCAGCTTGATTTCGCTTGTTGCGATGGTCACAGTATGGGTCTTTGTATCGAGAGTGATATCATCATAGGTCAGGATAGAAGCGGCAGGAGTAACTGCAGAATTGCGAAGCTGTACGGCGATCCTGGCCAGAAGCTCCTTTGTGTTGAACGGCTTTGTTACATAATCCACAGCGCCGCCCAGCAGCAGCCCCACCTTGTTATCAATATCAGCCTTTGCACTCAATATAATAACAGGTATCCCTTCTATCTGCGGAAGCACCTCCTCACCGCTAAGTCCCGGCAGCATCAGATCAAGCAGCACAAGATCCGGCCTTGACCCGGATAAGACAAGCAGCGCCTCCGTCCCGGAATAGGCACGGGAAACTCTGTATCCCGCCTTTATAAGCGTTTCTTCAAGCGCATTTCCGATATATACATCATCATCAATTATCAATATGCTCTTCAACCCACACCTCTCCTTTTAAGTCAATAACCTCGCGGGAATACAAAAAAGGTGCATGGTTTACATTTTCCTGCTTCCATACACCTTTATGCTGTTATGATAATAATTCCTCCACAAAATCCAACATTTCCGCCGTTTCCCCCTGCCGGACGATCCGGCCGGAATCCATGACGATCACCTCGTCATAAAATTCCAGGGCTTCCCTTGAAATATCGTGGGTCACGGAGAGAATCGTCAAATCCTTTCGCCCGGATAAATATTCGGAAATCTTTTCCCTGCTTCGACGGTCAAGAGCGGAGAACATCTCGTCACAGAACAGCACCTTACACTCCCTGTTCAATGCCCTGAGCAGCGCGATCTTATTCTTCTCTCCTCCGCTGATATTGGCTCCCGCCTCTCCGAAATTCTCCCGCATCAGCGTTTCTGCCTGAACCGCTTCCACATAATCGTCAAATTTATCCGACTGATAACTGCCAAACAGTGTGATGTTGTCCCGCGCACCGGCATCGAAAATCACCGCATCCTGATCGATCTCTGCAATCATCTCGGCCAGCTCGCACTGCTCCTGCGCCACCCCGTCGTAGGTGATCGTTCCTTCATAGCCCTCATAGTACCCCAGCATCAGCTTTAAAAGCGTGGATTTTCCCGCGCCGCTTTTTCCTGCCACCGCGTACTTTCTGCCTTTTTTCAGAGTCAGATCAATATCCTTTAATTCAAACTCTCCGCGGCGAAAGGTCAGATTTCTGACTGCGATCCCCTCCTCCAGCCGATTCTTTGTTTTCTCCGGAGAGTCCGGCAGCGCCAGAATATCCCGGATCTTTTCCCGGATCTCTCCCGCGGAGCGGATACCGATGATCTGGTACATGATATCCTGCACCGGCAGCGCCAGCAGATCCACAAAAGCGATCAGCCCCACAAAGCTTCCCAATGCCAGCAGGTCACAGCGGATCAGTATCAAACCGCACACAAAGGCCGCAATGTTGATAATATACAGGGACATTCCTGCAAAGACCTCCACAAAGGAACTGAAGCTGTTATAACGCCAGGCCGCTTCCTCCCTGCCTTCACAGGCTTTATCATGCTGCGCGGCAAAGGCTTTCCTGGTAATGGGATTCACCAAAATAAAGCCCCCAAACAGCTCCTTTATCCTTCCTATATAGTGAGCGTTCTCCTTTACCTGCGCATTCCGCAGCGCTGCCAGACGCTTCCCTCCCACATTCGGAATTGCTACCGTCGCCAGACAGACCGCCAGGATCACAGCCGCCAGGATAGGGTTCAGCAGGAACATAAATATCAGATAGACCGCCACCCTGACAATGCTGTTTAAAAAGTCAAACACGCACATGAAATAATCCTGATACAGCGTGGGAATATCCTCCGTCAGCACAGACATATAATAAGCGCTGTCCTGCTCATGGAATGCCGCCTGGGACATGGACAGGAATCTGCCTGCCACATCGCATTTCAACCGACACATCATCTTTTTTCTCAGCATGGCGTTCGCCAGCTTGCCCAGATATTCAAACACCAGGATTCCCGCTACCGCCCCGATATAGTAAAGGGCAAAGCGAAGCGCCATTCCACCGGAAAATGTTCCTGCGCGTCCTACCAGCTCCGCCGTTATGTAGGGCAGCAATGCCGCAAACCCGGCGGACGCTCCAGCCAGGAGATTAACCAGAAGCACCTCCTTTGCGTTTTGAAATATGTATTTTTTCATTCCCTGATTCCTCCGATAAATATAAAGCCTTCAATAAAAAAGTTTCCATACCTGTCACCGCCTCCTTTCCTTCGTTTATTTGTTCATGACCTCCATGAACGTTTTTATCCTATCATAGCCGCTGAAAATGCGCAAGTTGCAAATGCCGGTATCCGGTAATTCTCTAAGTTCATTTATTGGCATTTTCATTGAGCATTTTAACAACACGGTCAAAATCGGAAGTTTGACAGCCCAACAAGAATTTCTTGTTAGCTGCATCCCTTTTCAATTCTCCCTCTAAAATGTATAAGCGACAAAACACCGACAGGGGTAAAACAAGCACACCAAAATTCAAGCGCCATCATACCATATCCGAGCAGATTATAGTTAAAAAGAAGTCCGCCCCTTGAATAGTCAAGTATTTTCATCGCCTGCTCATCAAGTGGATTCAATCGGACCGAGGTAGTTTGCGCAAAATACACAAGAAATACCAAAACAGCATAAACCGCAGCAAATGTCATTCCGGCGCCGGCTGCCACTCTATGGTTTTCATCACTTTCATTACAAAATCCGGCGGTCATCATTATGTATCCGACAGGTAACAGCATACAGACAAAATAGCTTCCGAAATCAAAGGGAATCAACATACAGACAGCAAATAATACTACCGAGATCGTCACTATCAAAGCCCCTGCACTTGCTATTATTTTATTCATTTGGTCTGCTCCTTTACCCACGGATAGAACACCTTCGGATCACGGTATTCCACATTGCGGTTCCTCTCTAAAAGATATTTCGGTTAGTTTTTACTTGTTTTTCTTTTATTATACCGGATATATCCTTATATTCAAGCTTTAAAAGATAAAACGCGGTATGCCCCATTATCTCCGGCATACCGCGTTTTCAAAATGATTTGTAATTCGGCTATCTATCAATAACAGCTATACTTAAGACCGCCGGAATTTTCTGTCTGCAAATCATACCGATGTGCAGTATAATTTACAGGAACTCCTTCACGGATTTGTAAACGCCCTCTGCGTCCAGGCCGTACTTTTGAACCAACGCAGCCGCGGAGCCGGACTCGCCGAACACGTCCTGCATACCCAGCTTTTTCACGGGAGTGGGCAGCTTCGCGCACAGACAGTCGCAAACCGCGCTGCCCAGGCCGCCGATAACGGTATGTTCCTCCACCGTCACTACCTTTCCGGTCTTCTTTGCGCTCTTTAGGATGATATCCTCATCCAGAGGCTTGATGGTACAGATGCTCACAACCTCCGCCTCAACGCCTTCCGCCGCCAGCTTCTCAGCCGCGCCCAGAGCGGAGTCCACACAGATACCCGTGGCAACGATTGTCACGTCTTTGCCTTCCCGCACAATACTTCCCTTGCCGATTTCAAATTTATAATCGGGACGGTCATTGATTACAGGCACCGCCGCACGCCCGAAGCGGATATACACAGGGCCTTCATACTCCAGTGCCGCACGGACAGCCGCCTTTGCCTCCACAGCGTCCGCAGGGCACATAACCACCATGCCGGGAATGGTTCTCATCAGGGCGATGTCCTCGTTACACTGGTGGGTAGCGCCATCCTCCCCGACGGTAATGCCCGCGTGGGTCGCTCCGATTTTCACATTCAGATGAGGATAACCGATGGAGTTACGCACCTGTTCAAAGGCGCGTCCCGCCGCAAACATGGCAAAAGAGCTGACAAAGGGAATCTTCCCGGTCAGGGACAGGCCCGCCGCAATCCCCATCATATTGCACTCTGCAATACCGCAGTCAATATGGCGGTCCGGATATGCCTTCTTAAAAACGCCCGTTTTTGTGGCTGCCGCCAGATCGGCGTCCAACACCACCAGATTGGGGAATTCTTCCGCCAGCTCCTTCAGCGCGTTGCCGTAGCTTTCACGGGTTGCAACCTTCTTAATCGTATTCTGCTCTGCCATTATGCTTCACCTTCTTTCTCTAATTCTGCGCCGATCTTTTCCAAATCAGCCATAGCCACTGCGTACTCCTCGTCGTTGGGAGCCTTGCCGTGCCAGTCAACGCTGTTCTCCATGTAGGAAACGCCCTTGCCCTTCAGGCTGTGGGCTACGATACAGGTAGGCATTCCCTTTGTCTCCCGGGCCTCTTTAAAGGCTGCGCGGATAGCGTCGTAATCATGTGCGTCCACATTGATTACATGGAAATTGAACGCCTCAAACTTCTTGTCAATGGGATAAGGGGAGCAGACCTGGTCGATGGGGCCGTCAATCTGCAGATTGTTATTGTCCACGATGACGCAGAGGTTATCCAGCTTGCGGTGGCCTGCGAACATGGCAGCCTCCCATACCTGGCCCTCCTCAATCTCGCCGTCGCCCAACAGCGTGTAGACGCGGAAATTCTTTCCGCCCATCCTGCCGCCCAGAGCCATACCCACGGCTGCGGAAATACCCTGTCCCAGAGAGCCGGAGGACATGTCCACGCCGGGAATGTGAATACAGGGATGTCCCTGCAGATAGGAGCCCAGATGTCTCAGGGTCTTCAGATCCTCCACGGGAAAATATCCCCTGTTTGCCAGAGCGGAATAGAGTCCGGGCGCTGTGTGCCCCTTGGACAGCACAAAACGATCCCTGTCCTCCTTATCCGGATTCTTCGGATCAATATTCATCTCCTCAAAGTACAGATAGGTAAAAATGTCCGCGGCCGAAAGCGACCCGCCGGGGTGTCCTGCCTTTGCACCGTGAACTGCCGTTACAATGCCCTTCCGCACGTCATTCGCGTGTTTGCGCAGTTCTAAATTATTCATGCTTTTCCTCCATTCTGCCGTCTCGCGGCAATTCTTGCTTTATAATATCTGTTCGGAGCCATACAGCGGCAATTCTGCTAATAACCTCCGAGCAGCTACGTCCAGAATATCACACAATATCCCGTCACGTCTAATCAGTTATTGCTATGTTATTTTTCGCTCTGCCCATAATATGCGTTAGCGCCGTGCTTCCTGTAATAATGCTTATCCTGAAGCTCCTGAGGCGCAGGCTGGATACGGGGATTGATCGTCTCCGCCCGGTAGGCCATCTTTGCCACTTCTTCCAGCACCACGGCATTATGCACCGCCTCCTTTGCATCCTTTCCCCATGCAAAGGGACCGTGGTTCTTGCAAAGCACGGCAGGCACCGCTATCGGGTCCTTGCCCATTCTTTTAAATTCATTGACAATCAGGTGCCCGGTATTCTCCTCATAAGCCGCTTCAATTTCTTCCTTCGTCAGGCATCTCACACAGGGAACCTCCCCGTAAATGTAATCGGCATGGGTGGTGCCGTAGCAGGGAATGCTGCGTCCCGCCTGGGCCCAGCTTGTGGCATAGGAGGAATGGGTATGTACGATACCGCCGATTTCCGGGAATGCCCTGTACAGCTCCAGATGAGTGGCTGTATCCGAGGAAGGATTAAAACGACCCTCCATTTTCTTACCGTTCAAGTCCATCACTACCATGTCCTCCGGCGTCAGCTTCTCATATTCCACGCCGCTGGGCTTGATGACAAACAGCCCGCTCTCCCTGTCAATGGCGCTGACATTGCCCCAGGTAAAGGTTACCAGACCATATCTGGGCAAATCCATATTTGCTTCATATACCAACCGCTTTAATTCTTCCAGCATGATACTCCTCCGTTTATATTTTGCATTAATTTTTACACTTATATTTTGCACATATAATACACTCTGACGCTTTTGCGCTTGTGCCTTGCATTCATATTTTACTTATGCGCAAGAATCGCCGAAGCGATTCTTGCCGGACTGATTAGATTTTCTTTGGCAGCGAATTCTGCTGCCTTAGAAAATCTTCAGTCCGTGGGTGGCCGCCTTCTCCGCAGGCAGAGTGCTCTTGTAGCTCTCCACAAAGGCGTCAAAGCCCGCCACATCCTCTGCCTTTGGTGAAATAGTACTTCCGGACTGCCCTGCGAATATCCTGTTACTCAGGTAATCCGGCAGGGTCTCGTCTCCGGCCTTCTCACTCATATATGCCGCCAGCACTGCCATGCCCCAGGCTCCGCCTTCGCTGGCGGTATCCATGACGGTGACGGGGGAATCAAAGGCCGCCGCCATAAGCTGCTGCCCCACCACGGGCGTCTTGAACAGTCCGCCGTGTCCCATGAGGGAATCCACCTTCACATGCTCCTCCTTCAGCAGAATGTCATTGCCGATTTTCAGCGTAGCCAGTGCACTGTATAAATGGCTTCTCATAAAGTTGGCCAGATTAAATTTTGCATCCGGCGTACGAACGAACATGGGTCTGCCCTCGTTCAGGCCCGTCACCGGCTCGCCCGAAAAATAGTTGTATGCCATCAGGCCGCCGCAGTCTGCGTCCCCGTTCAGCGCCTCCCGGTACAGAGTGCCGTACAGATCATTCCTGTCAATCTTCATGCCGAACTTATCCGCAAACTCATCGAAAAGGTTCACCCAGGCGTTCAAATCCGAAGTGCAGTTGTTGCAGTGTACCATAGCAACGGGATTTCCGTCCGGCGTAGTCACCATATCGATCTCCTCATGCACTTTCTCAAGCGCTTTTTCCGTAACTACCATGGAGAAAATAGAGGTTCCGGCGGAAATATTTCCGGTGCGCACCCTGACGCTGTTGGTAGCCACCATGCCGGTGCCTGCGTCTCCCTCCGGCGGGCACATGGGGATGCCTGCCTGTAGGGTTCCCGTGGGATCCAAAAGCTTTGCCCCTTCCGGCGTCAGGCTTCCCGCCTTCTCTCCGGCGCACAGCACTCCGGGCAGAATTTCCTTCAGCTTCCAGGAAAAGCCCTTTCCCGCAACCAGCTTATCAAACTGCTCAATCATCCTTCCGTCAAAATCCTTCACTGTGGAATCGATGGGGAACATACCGGAGGCTTCGCCGATACCCAGCACCTTTTCTCCGGACAGCTGCCAGTGGATATATCCGGCCAGAGTGGTGAAGAAAGCAACATCCTTCACATGCTCCTCCCCGTTTAAAATTGCCTGGTAAAGATGGGCAATACTCCATCTCTGAGGAATGTTAAAGTTGAACAGAGGGGTCAGTTCCTTACATGCCTCCTCCGTCATGGTATTTCTCCAAGTGCGGAAGGGCACCAGCAGCTCTCCTGCCCTGTCGAAAGCCATATACCCGTGCATCATGCCGGAAAACCCGATACTGCCTATGGTTGTCAGGCTCTCACCGTACTTACCTCTGACATCCTCCGCCAGACTGCGGTAGCAGCCCTGAAGGCCGCCCCATATGTCCTCCAGGCTGTACGTCCAGATGTTGTTCTCCAGCCGATTCTCCCAGTCGTGGGTTCCCATGGCAATGGGGTTGTGGCTTTCGTCCACCAGCACCGCCTTGATGCGGGTGGAGCCGAACTCAATGCCCAGCGCGGTTCTGCCGCTTTTGACTGCATCCTTAATTGCTTCACTCATATTGATATTCCGCCTTTCTGCGCCATGCGCTTTTACTACCTGTAATACACCGAATTCCATCTCAACTCGTTCTTCAAAGCCGGAATTGTGGTATCCTTGTCGATGACGACGCTCTCAATTCCCATAGCGTCCGCCCAGTCAACCATCTGCTGTACGGTCAGATCATAGGAAAATGCGGTATGATGGGCGCCCCCCGCAAGAATCCAGGCTTCCGCCCCCACCTCCAGGGAAGGCTGCGGCGTCCAGAACGCAGTCGCCACCGGAAGCTTCGGCATGGGCTTTTCACATTTTTTGCAGTCCACAGCATTTACCAGCAGCCGGAACCGATTGCCCATATCCACCAGGGACGTCGCCACTGCGGGTCCGGTCTTGCTGGTAAATACCAGACGGGCAGGATCCTCTCTATTGCCCATGGAAAGGGGCTGTACCTTTATACTGACAGGCCCGTCAGAAATGGTGGGACATACCTCCAGCATATGAGCCTGGAGAATTCCCTCTTTGCCGGGCACAAAGTTATAGGTATAATCCTCCATAAAGGAGGTTCCCTTTGCGTCCTTTTTACCCTGGGTCATGATCTTCATCAGGCGCACCATGGCCGCTGTTTTCCAGTCGCCCTCCGCTCCAAATCCGTACCCTCTTTCCATCAGTCTCTGGATGGCAAGGCCGGGCAGCTGCTTTAATCCTCCCAGCATACCGAAGTGGGTCACCACAGCGTGATAATCCCCTTCCTCCAGAAACTTCTCCAGGCCAATCTCAATCTGTGCCTGCACTGCCACATGCTCCTTAAACTCTTCCGGATCCCTGCCCTCCAGGAGAATTTCATATTTATCATAATACTCCTCCACCAGAGCATCCACGTCCCCCTTGGAAACAGCGTCCACATAAGCCACCGCATCATTGACGTTATAATGGTCGATCTCCCAGCCGAACTTCACCTGAGCCTCCACCTTGTCTCCCTCGGTGACCGCCACATTGTTCATATTATCGCCGATACGGCAGACCCGGATGTGGGAGGATTCCATAACGCCCACTGCGGTGCGCATCCAGCCCGCCAGCTTCTCCATAACGGCAGGGTTCCTCCAATGTCCCACGATAACCTTTCTCTCAATGCCCATACGGGTTACAATATGTCCGTATTCCCGATCGCCGTGGGCGGACTGGTTCTCATTCATGAAATCCATGTCAATGGCGTCATAGGGAATCTCCTCGTTAAACTGGGTGTGGAGATGGCACAGGGGCTTATGATACTCCTGCAGGCCGATAATCCACATCTTCGCAGGGGAAAAGGTGTGCATCCAAGTAATGACGCCCGCGCAGTTTTCATCATTGTTTGCCTCGTTAAAGGTGCGCCTGATAGACGCCTGGTCAATCAGCGTGGGCCGCCAGACCAGCTCGTAGGGCAGAATTCCCGCCGCATTCAGCCCCTCCACCATCTCCCTGGAATGGGCCGCTACCTTCCGCAGGCACTCGTCTCCGTACAGATCCTGAGAACCCGTGCAGAACCAGAACTGATACTTCTTCATTTCCTTCATGATAGTCTCCTCCATCTATTTTCTATTTTACTATTATATCCCTTCGTACTTCCCGGCCGCCCGGCAAAGCGGACGCTCCGATAAACGGTCTGATGCGGACTCCCACCCGGACCGGGCGGACGCTCCGATAAGTGATCCGCGCAGGCTCTCACCCGAACCGGGCGGACGCTCCGATAAGCGGTCCGCGCAGGCTCTCACCCGAACCGGGCGGACACTCCGATAAGCGGTCCGCGCAGGCTCTCATCCGCCCGCATATTCCGCCACCGACTGTCTCTCCACCACCCTGGTATCAAATTCCAGGGTATGCTCCCCCTTTTGTCCCTGAATCATTTCCAGCAGTATCTCCGCCGCCTTTGCTCCCAGTTTTTCCTTGGGATGGGGCAGTGAGGTAATAGGTATTTCGCTGTGCAGCGCCAGATCGGAATCGTCTATACTGATGACCGACACGTCTTCCGGTACCCGGATTCCCCTCTCTGTCAGCATACGAATCAGCTGAAATGCAATCTGGTCATTATAGCAGAACAGGGCACTGCATGCCTCCACCCGGTTCAGTATCTTATCCCTGCAGTAGTTCAGCTGCTTGGATTCATCCGTGTCTATCCAGACCATCCGGGAGTCCGTAACCGTCAGCCCTGCTGCCTCCATGGCCTTCAGATAGCCCAGATACCGCAGTCTGCCCTGGCCGTCGTCCAGCTTCAGTATGGCTCCTATGTTCCTGTGACCCTTTTCAATCAGGTAGTTTACCGCCGTCTCCGCCGCCTTCACGTCATTCAGGGAAACGTGGGGCACATCCAGCTCCGGATAAAAGGTGTTGATAAAAAGAACGGGGATTTTCCGATTCAGCAGCTGCCTGTACAGCGGGAGATTGGGATTTGGCAGACCGCTCTTTGTTCCCTCCACAATCACTCCCGCCACATCATCCCTGCTGATTAAATCCGTCAGTACGCTCTTTTCCCGATCCGGCATATTGTCGGTAAAGGAAATCTGGACGGAACAGCCTCTCTCAAACAGGACTCTCTCTATTCCCTGAATGGTCTTTGGAAAAATATAGCTGTCCACATAGGTGGTCACCACTGCAATGCGGTTCCGCCGCTCCAGGTTCTCTCTTCGGTCAAAGCTCACATAAGTGCCGCTGCCCCTGACCCTGCGGACGACGCCTTCTTCCTCCAGCAGTCCGATAGCCTTCCTCACTGTCTGACGACTGACTGAGAACCGCTCCGTCAGGTCGTTCTCGGAGGGCAGCTTATCCCCGGGCTTCAGCGCCTCCGACTCCATTAAGTTTTCCAGATAGTGAACAATATCACCGTACTTTGTCTGCCTGTCTTCCATATTTCCAGTATATGAGTCTGTCCGCAGTAAGTCAATACATCTTTTGCTTTTTTCATATACATTTTTTCAAGTTGTATTGCGTACAACTTTGTGCCGTGTACAACTCGAAAGTCATTGTCTGTGCGCCCCCGGCATATATTATAGCAACGCATAAACTAATCAGGTGGTTTTCATTGAAAAAACGCTCTATCCCTTCTCTGCGGCAGCTTCTGTTCCTCGCAGCTTTTGTCTGCGCCTTCGGTACGCTGACCCTCTTTCTCTTTACATATAAACAGGACGAAAAACGCTTTACCAATATTACTTCCCGCCTTTTCGCCGGTGAGATGGCAGGAAGTACCCTGAATATGCACTATACCCTGGCCCACCCGGAGGACTTCGGCATTTACGACTATGAGCCTTCTCTGCCGGGATACAGCGCGGAGGGCTCCCTGCAGGGAAAAATTTCCCTGGAAAACACCCTGGCGGATCTGCGCTCCATCCGCAGGGATAAGCTTACACCCTCCGACGCCTACCTCTGCAGGCTGCTGACCCGCTACCTGGAAAACTCCCTGCGTCTTAGCAGCTTTTCCTATTACAGCGAGCCTCTCTCTCCCTCCTCCGGTATGCAGACCCAGCTGCCCATCCTGCTGGCGGAATACACCTTCCGCAGCAGGCGGGACGTTGAGGATTATCTGACGCTTCTGGATCAGACGGACGAATACTTTGCCTCCCTGCTGGCCTATGAGCGGGAAAAATCCGAAGCCGGCCTGCTGATGCCTGCAGCCTCCCTGAAAAGCGTCCGAAACCAATGTGACACCATTGTCACAAAACAGTCTCTGGAAGAAGGCACTCACTTTCTGCAGACTACCTTTGCGGAGCGTCTGCAGCCTCTTTTAGCAGAGGGAAGTATCACGGAAGCCGAGATGCAGAAATATCTTTCCGTCAATGACCGCCTGCTGAAAACCGTAGTTCTGCCCGCCTATGTGGCCCTGGGCGACGGTCTGATCCTGTTGGAGGACGAGACTATTGCCCTGGCCGGGCTGGCTTCTCAGCCTCAGGGAAAGGAATACTATGAAGCCCTTCTCGCCGCAGAAACCGGCTCCTGCCGTCCGGTGTCCGAGATACAGGAGCTTCTTACCGCGCAGTTTACCGCCGAATACGGTGCAATTCGCAGTCTGTTGGACAGCTGCCCCGACGCGGCACAGCGCTACGGAGAAAATGACACAATTGCCTTTCCCTGTACCGGCGCCGCCCAAATGCTGGCGGATCTGCAGGAGCGTATGAAGGAAAACTTCCCGGCCATTCAGGGCGAAGCTGTATCCGTGACTGTCAAGCCCGTCTCCGAAAGCCTGGAAAATTACACTGCGCCCGCCTTCTACCTGACCGCCCCCCTGGACGACACATCTGAAAACGTTATCTATATTAACACACAAAAAACTTTAACGGATCTGGAGCTTTATACCACGCTGGCCCATGAAGGCTGGCCCGGCCACCTGTACCAGACCGTTTACCATAACCGGCGTTCTCTCAGCCGGGACGAACGCCCTGCCGGAGAGCTTATCTGGTATGGCGGCTATCTTGAAGGGTGGGCGGTATATGTGGAATCTCTCTCCTACGATTACGCCGCCTCCATGCTGCGGGAAAGCGGTCTGGAAGAGGACGCCGTTCTGGTACAAATAGAAAAGCATAACCGCAGTCTGCAGCTATGCCTTTATTCCCTTCTGGATATTATGATTCACTATGAGGACGCCTCTTTTAACAAGATAGCAAAGGTACTTGAAAATTTCGGCATCACCGACACCGCCTCCGCCACGGCAATTTACACCTATATCGCCCAGGAACCCTGCAATTATCTGAAATACTATCTTGGCTATCTGGAAATCCTATCCCTGCAGGAGGAAGCCCGGGCTTTGTGGGGCGAAGCCTACACAGACTATAACTTCCACTGCTTTTACCTGGATAACGGCCCCGCCGACTTCCTGTCCCTCCGGGAGCAGCTGACAGCCCGGCAGCCGTAATCCCGCCGCAAAGCTTTTGATAGCTTTTCTCAGTTCGAGCTTTTCCCTCTGTCGCAAGAATCCGCACAGCGGATTCTTGTGGGAGTGACTTAGAATTGCTTTAGAAATTCTTCACTCCCTTCCCTGAGTACCTCCTCCAGATACCCCCTGTCCCACAGCAGGATTTTCAGCTTTTTTGCAGCTTCCACTGCGGGCTGGGTAAAATACTGGTTTGTCAGTACCGCTCCCACCATTCGGTCATAATAATCCCGCCCGGCGTATGCTTCCTGTATCGCCTTTACTCCCACGGGCGCAGTATACCGCTTGCACTGTATGGCATAGGTGACCCCGTCCTTTTCCGCCAGAATGTCAATGCCATAGTCGCCGCTGCCCCTTGTGACCTCCACCTCCTGAAAGCCCCTGCGCCGCAGCAGCTCCGCACAGTAATATTCAAAATCATGTCCCTCCATCAAATCAATGTCCGATGGACAGTACCGGTTTCTCAGCCGCCTGAGGAGCACAGCCACGATAAATGCCCCCATGACTGCCGCCCCGGCAATTATCCAAATATACACAGCCTCCTCCTACTTTGCAAACATAACCTTTTCACTGTTAAACAGCTTTGTCAGCACAAATGTCAGCAGGAACGCATACAACAAATTGCTCACTATAGTCACCGCTATCTGCCCCGGCGCATACTGAAAAGAGAAAATACCGTTCATACACTGCACACTGTTATAGAGCGGAATACAGAACAGGCCCAGACTCTTCTCCCCCGTCCCGCCGAACATGGTGCTGAGGCTGACGCCCATGGACACTACCATAAGAGGCGCATTTGCGGTGCCTGCTTCCTTTACGTTTTTCGCACAGGCGGATATGATGGACATCAGAGACACCAGCACCAGCACCGTGGTTAATATGATGCCAAGGAGCAGCAGATAGTCGGACAGCACATAAACGGACGCATCCATGCCGGAAGCTGCGCCGCCCATCAGATTCGGCAGGGAAAGCATGGTCCCCAGGAAGCTGGAAAGTCCCGCCAGCAAGGCGATGGCACTCAGGCTGATAATCTTTCCCAGGGCAAGGGCGCTCCGCTTCATAGGCGTCACAAGCAGCGTGGCAATGGTTCCTCTCTCCTTCTCTCCCGCGATAGCCTCCGGCGCTATGGAGACACAGCCGCTGTAAAGAAATGTCATCAGCAGCAGGGGCAGCAGCATGGCGAATATCTGCCCTGTGGCATCCTTCTCGGAAGCCAGATCGTAGGCATTCCCGCCTGCATTCACATCAAACTTATTGGCCATGCCCTCCTCGTAAGCGTCCAGAACCCCCTTCACAATGCTGTACAGCTTTGTGGATTCCGCCTCCGTGGAGTTGTAATAGATCTCCACATCGGGAGCCGGACCGTCGGACACCTGATATTCCGCCACAGCCGCGGAGAAATCCGCCGGAAATACCAGCAGCAGCTCCGCCTCCTTAGCCGTGATCCTATCCTTCGCCGCCTCCGCTCCGCCTTCCGCAAGCTCCGTCCATTCCACGGAAAGCCCCTCCAAGGCAGGAGACAGTTCCTTCGGCATGTTCTGTACATAAGCTGTAGCCACATAGGCGTCATCCGTGGAAAATTCCTGCATCATCCCTTTTCCCATAAAGGTATAAAGTACATAAATCATAAGCCCCGGCATGAGCACCGTGGTAAACACCATTCTCTTATCTCCGAAAAACCGGGCAAACTCTTTTCTCATAATTGTCAGCATATCTCTTCTCATACGATTTTACCCACCTTTTCCTCATAAAGTTCAAAGAATCTCTCCTCCAGGCTCGTTCCGCCGCAAATTGCCTCAAGGGAATCACATATCACCATGCGGCCGTCTATGATAATGCCCACCCTGTCGCAAATTTTTTCAATCAGGCTGAAAATATGGGTGGATACAATAATGGTCTTTCCCTGGGACTTCAAATCCAGAAGGAAATCCGTCACCACCTTGGCGGTCAGCACATCCAGACCGTTTGTGGGCTCGTCAAAGATAATCACATCCGGGTCATGTACCATGGAAATTACCAGAGAAGCCTTCTGCTTCATGCCTGTGGAAAGGTTTCCTACCTTTACCTCCGCAAACTTATCGATGCCGAACCGGGCAAAAAGCTGCTCCTTCCGCTGCTTCTTTTCCTCCGGGGACACGCCGTGCAAATCCGCAAAGAAGTCAAAGAGATAGTTGGGGGTAAAAAATTCCTCCAGCTTCAGTTCACTTGTGAGAAAACCTATCTTACTGCGCACCGCCTCCGGATCCTTCACCACGCTGGAGCCGTCCAGCACGGCGTCCCCCGCATCCGGCCTGATAAGCGTAGCCAGCATACGCAAGGTAGTGGTCTTTCCCGCGCCGTTGGGGCCCAAAAGTCCGAACACCTCGCCCCGGTATGCGGTAAAGGACAAATCATTCACCGCAACCTTGACCTTCTCTTTGGTCTTTTCAATTTTCTGCTGTTTTGCAGAAAGCTGAAATGTCTTTTTCAGTCCCTGCACCTCCAAAATTTTTTCCATATGGTTTCCTTTCCCTTCAAATTTTTACTTCATAATATTTTTTGCATATGGCATAGCTCAGCAGGAAAAATGCAATCAGCCCCCAGCAGACCCACAGCAGCTCCTTCCACGCAAACATTCCTGCTGCAATCAGCACTACATACATCACCGCCAGCAGCATTTTTGCCGCTGTCCGCAGCGCCATGCTGTCCACCTCAAGCTCCCGCTCGTCCGTCTCCTTCAGACGCCATTTTTTCAGCTTCTCCTCGTCCGCCATCCTGCGCCGTATCTGCACCAATCCGACCACGCCGCTCAGGGCAAGTCCCACACCCAGCCCCAGCAGATATCCCAGCCGATACTCCGGAAATGTGATCTGGGTACATAAATGCAGAAACAGCACAATAGCTTCCGTTGCCATACCCACCAGAACAAACAGGCAAAAGCTTATCTGCCGTTTTTTCAGCACAGCCCGGTATTCCTCGTTATTTTTTGCCCTGCACACGGAGCAAAACAAACTTTTCATTCCTCATCCTCCTCATCAAAAAGAAACAATTCCTCAATCGCCATGCCAAAATATTTTGCAATTTTATGTGCCAGCGCCAGAGACGCGTTATACCTGCCGTTTTCCAGAGAAATAATGGTCTGGCGGCTTACATTTACCGCGTCCGCCAGTTCATTCTGGGTCACCCGCATGGCCTTCCGCATCTCCTGAATGCGATTCTGCATGACTTTTCCTTCCTTTTCCGGAATATAGTTCTATGTCATAAATATTTGCGCAAAAAGTAAAGTATACTTTACTCCTGAAGTATAGTACGCTTTACATTTTGTGTCAAGTATATTTTTGGCGCTGAAGTGAAAAGTTTGTTACTTTTCACACCCACGCCAAGGAACACAGGCACAACGATCCACCGATGC
>JAMPFR010000044.1 GCA_023664365.1 Acetatifactor muris
AATTTTCCGAGGCAATGATGGACAAACCACGTTCCTATTATGCGTTTGAAATGCTCTACTGGTGCGGTATGCGTTCGGGTGATGACCACGTTATAATAAGACTAAAGGTAGACAAACCCAGTAAATACGCTGGTTTGAGCTGATTTAGTCCTTTCTCAAAATTGCAACGAAGCAGGATATTGATGGGAGGCAGCGCTGTTTTTTCTAGTCAGGTATCGTAAAAAAGCATATGGGGCACCAGGATTCCGGCGGGAGTTTATGCCATATGGGCAGGGAGGTGGAAATTAATTTTTGGTGCAAAAAATGTCAGAATTATTCAGACAGGACTAAATTCAGGAAACCCCAGGGTGGGGAGCTGGTTTAGCCCTGTTTTTTATTACCATGGAAAAGGAGCAGACGTATGGTTAATAAGATTACCAGGGAAAGCATGGAGCTTATTGCAGGGGAAATCATGGATGCAGTCTGTGCTTTCTGCAGTGCGGAGGATGGCACAAAAAGGATACAGGAAATTCTTGAAGGCAGCGGAATCGTTGAGGTTATTCCGGATTGAAGATTGGAGGAGAAGATATGAAGCAGAGGGAAATGACAGTTTACAGGGCAAGGGGAACCAGCATGGAAATGAACAGGCCGCTGATCATGCTGCAGGGGAAATGGCTGCGGGACATGGGGTTTTCCACGGGTGACAGGATAGCGGTGACCTGTGAGGACGGGAAGCTTATCGTTGAAAGGACGGGAAAGGTCTGGTCTGACGGAAGGGCGGAAGGAATGGTAGCGGAAAAAACTGCAGAATACGGGGGAAGGAGATGAAGCAGCGGATATGGGAAGAAAAAACAGCCATGAAATTATTTTTAAGGACCGGGAGCATGAAATGTTTTACAAAAGCTGCCTGCCAAAGTGCAGGCGGCAGGATGTGTACCACAAGGCGCTGGTCTACTGTCTTGGGATCAGCGGGGACACAAGGCGGAATATAATGCGGATTTTTGATTTTGAAAAAGAAAGCGTAAAGCCGGAGTGTCTGGAAGAAGGCTGGATTACCAGCGGAAGCGCCAGGGTAGTGCGCATGGCATTCAACCTTTTCTGCAATGACACGCCCAGCGTATATAACCTTAAAGGGGACGCAAAGGCAGAGGAATTCCGGCATTATACGGTGGAGGACCTGTTCTGCTGTGAGTATGCAGTATATTTCTGGGAGGCGGTCAGGGTGCGCTACCCTGAATACTGTTTCCCAATAGATTTATCAGGGTTTGGACTTTAAAATCCGGCAATGTTTTCAGGGGCAATAGAACCACATACGAAAAGGAGGCAAGATTATGGCAGAGTTAAGCATGGCGTTAGTACAGGTGGAGGGGCTGAAATACTGGATTGATGATATTTTAAATGCCACCACTTTTGATGAACATGCAGACCTCAGGGGGCTTCATGCAGACCATAGGGACAGCGAACAGCTTTTCCAGTTAAGGGAGCTGAAGGGGATTATGAGGAAGCTGGCTGACATAGGCGGCAGCATTGAATATCTTTTCCGCCCGGTCCGGGAAACCGGTACCCTGCACAGGGATGGAAACGGGGAATACCAGACGGGGCAGGGGTACAGATACCGGAGCGGAAGCATGGTAGAGTTTTTACTGGCAGATGATTCCGGCGGTGTTCCCTGCTGGACAGTGACAAAGGTGGAGCATGACGGTGAAGATTATTACCTTATGGGATATGAGGATATTCCCATGGAAGGTTTAAGCGTCCGTGTAAGATAAAAATGGAGAGGAGATTGGAACATATGGAAAATACAGGCAGGAATTGCAAAGTGATAGCCATAGCGAACCAGAAAGGCGGGGTGTCAAAGACCACGACTGCGGTAAATTTAGGGATCGGGCTTGCAAAGGCAGGGAAAAAGGTATTATTGATTGACGCTGACGCACAGGGCAGCCTTTCCGCAAGTTTAGGGGTACGTGAGCCGGACAGGCTGGAAGAAACGCTTTCCGCGGTTATGATGTCGATCATGGAAGGGAAGGAGGTAAAAGCAGATTACGGGATACTTTCCCATGGGGAAGGGGTGCAGTTCCTTCCGGCAAACATTGACCTTGCGGTAGTGGAAGTTTCCTTAATCAGCGCAATGAGCAGGGAGTATATGCTGAAAGAGTATATAGAAACGGTGGCGCCATATTATGACTGCATCCTCATAGACTGCATGCCCTCTTTGGGTATGCTGACCATCAACGCCCTTGCCGCCGCCGACACGGTGCTTATCCCCCTGCAGGCGCAGTACCTTTCCATAAAGGGGTTGGAACAGCTTATCGCAACCATCATGAGGATAAAGAAGCGCATCAATCCGGCGCTGGAATTTGAAGGGATTCTGCTGACCATGGTGGACGCCCGGACAAACTATGCAAGGGAGATTATGGAGATGGTGCATGAGAATTACGGGCGGAGGATACCGGTGTTTGAAAATTATATCCCTTTGTCGGTAAGGGTTGCGGAAGCAAGCGCGGAAGGGAAGAGCATTTTCGCACATGACCCGAAAGGAAAAGCGGCGGAGGCATACGGGATTCTGGCAGGGGAGGTGCTGGCACATGGCAGGTAGGAGAAGCAGCGCTTCCAATATAAGGATGGCGAACGTGGACGACCTGTTCGGGCTGGAGCAGGATAAAGGCAGCAGAGGGGAGAAAGTTACGGAAGTGGAGATTGAAAAACTGCATCCTTTCCGCTCCCATCCCTTTAAGGTGTTGGACGATGAAAAGATGCAGGAAACCGTGGAGAGCATCAGGGAGCACGGCATCATATGTCCTCTGATCGTCAGGCCGGGGAAGGAAGACGGTTACGAAATCATAGTGGGACACAGGCGGAAACGAGCCTGCGAACTGCTTGGGATGGAGAAAATCCCATGTTTTATCCGTGACCTTACGGACGAGGAAGCTACTATAACGATGGTGGACTCCAACATACAGAGGGAAGAACTTCTTTACAGCGAAAAGGCCTATGCCTATAAGATGAAGCTGGATGCGGTGAGGAAGCAGGGACAGAGGACGGACTTAACTTCCCGACAAGTTGGCGGGAAGTTGGAAGCGGCAGATGAAGTCGGGGAGAAAAGCGGGGAAAGCGGCAGGCAGGTACAGCGTTTTATCCGCCTGACTTTCCTCATAAAGCCCCTGCTGGATTATGTAGATGAAAAGAGAATCCCATTTAGTGCCGGGATAGAATTATCCTATCTGGACGCGGAAATACAGGAGAAGTTATGCCGGGTTATGGAGCGGTTATGCGTGTTCCCCAGCCTTGCACAGGCAAAGATCCTAAAAGAGATAAGCATGATGGGGAAGCTGGATGAAACAGGGATAGAGATTATCCTTTCCGAAGGGAAACCGGCAGCCCCGGCGGTTAAACTCCAAAGAAAAAAGCTGGATAAATACTTCCCTGCGGATTATTCAGTGGAACAGATGGAAGAGGTCATCTATGAATTATTGAAGAGATGGAGTTTTGAGCAGGGGAAAATAAAAGAATGATACATACAAAAGCGGAGAAGAACCATTTGCCTCTCTGCTTTTTGTATTTTGTAAAAAATAAGGACGGGGGAAGAATTGATGCAGGGAATCCAGTTTGACTATTTCCGCGGGATGGAAGCGGAGCAGTACAGCTTTTACCGCATACCAAAGATGCTGTTCATGGCGGAGTGCTTCCGGGGGCTTTCCTGTGAAGCGAAAGTCCTGTACGGCCTGATGCTGGACCGCATGGGGCTGAGCATCAAAAACAGGTGGCTTGATGAAGAGGACAGAGTATACATAGTTTTTACGGTGGAAGAGATAGCGGAGATGATGGACTGCGGGACACAGAAAGCGGTGAAGCTGGTGAAGGAACTGGATACAGAAAAAGGAATCGGGCTGATAGAGAAAAAACGCCTGGGGCTGGGTAAGCCCAACGTAATCTATGTGAAGAATTTCATGGTGAAGGAAGAATCCCCCCTGCCAGAAGATACGGGAAGTTTTGATAAGGAAGAAACGCTGGAAGAGCCGGGAAACGGACTGCATGAAGAGTACAATTCCGGAACTGTGGAAATCACAAAACAGGAACTTCCAAAATCACAATTCAAGAATAGTGAAAATCACAATTCAGGAATTGTGAAAACCACAATTCAAGAATTTCCAAAATCACAATCTAATAATACTGACTGTAATAATACTGATTTTAACAAGACTAATCTTATCAATCCTATCAATCCTATCAATCCCTATCCGCCTGATGTGGGGGATAAGATGGACAGATACCGTGAAGCCATACGGGAAAATATTTCGTATGGGTGTTTTTTGAGTGACAGAAACTGCCAGAAGGCGGAGCTGGACGAACTGGTGGAGCTTATGGTGGACGTGATGATGATGCCGGATTATGCCACGGTACGGATAGCAGGGGTGGAAAGACCTGCGGCAATGGTGAAGGAACGGTTTTTAAGGCTGGAATCCCCGCATATCGCCTACGTGCTGGGCTGCCTACGTGAGAACACCAGCAAAGTGGGGAACATCAGGGCATACCTTCTGACAACGCTGTATAATTCCGCCCTGACCATAGACAATTATTACCGCGCGGAGGTGAACCATGACCTGTATGGGAGCGGATAGCATTTCCGGCGGGCATGGATAATATAAAACCGGATACATGGCATATAAGGACAGCCGGACAGGGAGCCTGGCTGTTTTTCTGCCTGTTTCCAGAGAAGGGAGGGATGCCGTTGGCGGGCAGGCGCACAGCGTCACAGGAACTTCTCCTTCTGGGGGAGAGGATAAGGGAGCGGAGGATAAAGCTGTGCCTGTCACAGGAAGCGCTTGCAGAGAAAGCGGGAATCAGCGCCAATACGGTAAGCAGGATTGAAGGAGGGCAGATGTCCATGGGCATAGGGATATTCCTGAAGCTGGTGCAGGCGCTGGATGCGGATGCCAACATGCTGCTTGGGATTATCCGGGCCGGGGAAGCAGACGGCGATTACAGGAACATCCTGCACAGGATAAGCCATTTGAAAAAGCGTGAACAGGAAATAATCATGCGGATGGCGGAAGCACTGGCAGATGAACTGCAAAGGGGGCAGTGAAAGTTCCACGGATATGGTGGAAAATCAACAGAATTTCTACCTGTCCGTTGAGGAAAAGGAATGTTCATTCCGCTAAAATATATTCACAGGACAAGAAACAGGCGGTAAGAAAAGTTTCCAGACCCGTCAAAAAAAACGGGCATGCTGGAAGCTGTTTTTTACTGCCTTTCCCATACTGGAGGGGCAGTTTAATCTCCCAGGGATTCAATTCCGGCAGGCCCGTTGGAAAGGCGACCAGAATTGACGTTGCAGGAATTAAAAGAAATCACCGAAATCCCGGCACAAAGGATAAAGATGCCTACGGCAAGGAGTTTAAGGGAAGCAGGAAGTGTAGTGGCAAAGAAGCAGATGAAAAGCGATGCATGGATTGCAGTTTACCAGAACGGTTACGCACTGTACCATGCCTGCGGCCATTCTACGGTATTTCCCATCCACACATGCGGAGCCTATTCGTATCTGTCCGGTGGCGTAAGCTGTTATTTATCGGAACAGTTTTTTGAGAAAGAACCGTGGCATATTCGGCTTGCACTGGAAGGGGAAGACAGGCTGTACCATAACCAGCAGGCAAAAGAGCAGGAAAGGACCGTTTTCTATAATGCCATACCGGAAGAATGGGAATCCATGGGAACCATAGGGAAAAACCCTCTGGAATACCTTTTGGACAGGGAAAGCCGGGAAGAAATTCTATGCTGCCTGACGGAAAAACAGAAGCTGGCAGTCTGCCTATGTTATTTCCAGCAGAAAACAAGAAAGGAAGCGGCAAGGGAACTTGGAATCACCAGCCCGGCGGTATCCGCCATACTTTCCCAGGCAGCCCGGAAACTGCGGAAGAAATATCCGCCCCAAAATCAGGCGGTAAAGGCGGTGACGGGGGCATGAGGGGAAAGAAACCGAAAGAGCGGGAAAAATACGTTATCCGCATGGGTGACGGGACACTGGTGGAAGTAAGCAGGGAAATCTATCTGGAATGGCATCAGTCGGAACGGAGGGAACGCTACCAAAGGGAACGTGACCGGAAATACGGACTGTGCAGTATGGAAAAACTTTATGAAAACGGATATTTCCCAGAGCAATCCATAAATATCATAAATACCGTAGATACGACACAGGAAGCAGTTTTAAAGAATGAGAGCCGGGATAAACTGAAAATCATTCTCCAAAACCTGCCGGAACAGGATGCATTGCTGATAAAGTTTTTGTATTTTAAAGAAATCACAATAAAACAGACAGCACAGATTTTTCACTGCAGCAGAAAAACAATCCAGAGCAGACGAAAACAGATTTTAGAAAAGATAAGGAAAATGATGGAAGAAACATAAACTGAACATTACAGACAGCGGTTATCCTCTTCACAATATTAAATATTCTTATAGGAGAAGGAGAAACAGCGTCCAGGTCTGGAACGGAGCGGAACCGTTGTCAAGAGGACCGTGGAATACCGGAACGCGGAGCGCGAGGATATGCCGCGAAAGCCTCTTGACATAAGGTTCACGGATTATCCTTTCAGACAGAAAAGGAGCCTGCTCCTTTTCCTGCTTCCGGCGAGGACGGGTCCGGGCAGCGCCCGGCAGGGGTCAAGGGACTGGTCCCTTGCGGGTTCTTAGGGCAGCGCCTTAAGCCCCCGGAGGGCCTTCCGCATTTTGCTGTTAATAAGTTTAAGCATTATTTGAAGTCATCAATGACCATACATTTCAGTTCATCAAATTGACGCAGCTGTTTATCATTTGTCAGGAACAGGCCGCATTGCTGGAGGCAGGCAGTGGCAAGCTGCAGACAGTCCATGGTTTTAAAATCCTTATATCTGGCGCGTATCTGTGCCGCTTTTTTGGCAATGCTGATATCAACCGGCTGTATCTGAATATTGCAGTCCGATAAAAATTCAAAGAAAACATTTATTTTTTCCGTGTTTCCGGTCCTGTATGGATAAGTCAGATATTCCGTACAGGTAATTGCTGATGTTATCATGGAACACTTATTCTTTATGAAATCTCCAAAAATCTGTTCCACTTTTTCTGCATAATTTATGTCTGCATCAAGGAAATAAATAACAGGGGTGGTATCCAAAAAGATTTTCTTATATTCTGTCACTGTCCCTCATCTCCCTTATATATTCCTGAGCGTCAGTGTGGAACATCTTTTCGCCCCTGCCCATGTATTTTTTCAGGTCTATTTTCTTATCAGGCACATCCGGCGCATCTAAAATAGTTACGATAACCTCCTGTCCGGCATTCAGGCTGATGTCTTCATTCATCACGATATGGCTCCCATTATAATATCCTTTGACTGCCGCTAACATAATAAACCGCCCCTTTCTTCAATGCGTTTTGTGCTGTTATGCTCTATTATATCCAAAATCCTGCTGTTTGTATAGTGGACTGATTTTTGTATTTTATTTTTGTAGTTTTAGAACAGGCTTTTAATTTATGCTCTCAAAAATCTGACTGAATATATCTCCTTCTGTGGGAATAACTTCTATTTCTATAAATTTTTCTATAATATCTCCATTTGGTGTTGTTGCAGTAGCTACAACCTTGTAAGTGCCGGTTTCTTCAAAGATAACTTTTTTGTGCCATTTAGTATCACTTTCCTGTATCATTTCTAAGGTATCACCGTTTTTTATGGAATTGAGATATGCAGTAATGCTGATCGAGTCAGCATCAAAGTTCAGCGTTGCGGTTATATCAGTTTCTGCCTTGACTTTGAGTTTTGTATATTCTGAACTTAAATAAAGCTCATACTGCGGAGGCTTCTCTGTTATTTTTTCAATGATTCCCCAGACAGATACCCCACTGACTGTAACAATTAGTGTAATAATGGATATGATAATGGGTAATTTAGATTTACTGCTTTTTACCAGTTCTGCCGTATTCTTATTTTCCTCTTCAGAATTTTGGGCGATTGTTTCTATATTTTTATCCATCCTGCTTATAATATCAGCAGTATTTAAGTTCTTTTTCCTTCTTCTGCTCATAAAATATCCTTCCCTATGAAAGATGTTTGATTTAGTATTTGTAGTAAATTTATTATACCAGATTTGACGAAAAAAGTCGTTCTGATTAATTTCCAAAATTATTTTCTAAAATTTTTATAAACTGTTTAATTTTTACCCCTTCCCGCCTGCTATTAGTGAAGGGGTAAATAAATCTCATTTTCAATTCATCAAAACTCCCTTTCACCGGACCTTGAAAACTTCATAGCCTGCCCAGATTGATACCCGGCAGAAGAGTGTGCATTTTTGCGTGCCCTGCCGGAGGGAACGTCGCGGAAGCAGAACCGGGGCTGGAACGGGTCTGGGAGGGAAACAGGCAGATGCCTATTATATGTGAAAATATTAAAATATCAAAGAAAGGAAAAACCTATGGGAAGAAAAAGGATCAAGCATGTGCTCCTCATGTGCGCTGTGGCGGTGTCCACAATCGTAACGGGGATTTTGGGAAGCGTCCCGCTGCCTGTAAAGGCGGCTGAAGGGGAAACGTACACAGTCATCTTTGAAGCTTACGAAGGAACCTGTGATATGGAAAGCATTTCTGTACCGAAAGGGGAAAGTATCACACTGCCGGATGGAATCTATGAAGGACATTACCTTGAAAGCTGGATGGATATAATAAGCAATGGGAAAACGACTCAGTTTATAGCAGTTGGAAGATCGGGCAGTGCCTATACGCCGGAACGTGACATGTGGCTGTATGCCAACTGGAAAGAAAATCCGAAAGCGGAACCGGGGCAGGAGGAGGAAGAGGTCATAAAGAAAGAGATACCGTCCTGTACCGTCACTTTTGACGTGGACGGTGGGAAGGAGATTTCTACTGTAAAGGTGGAAGAAGGAGAAAAGATTACCCTGCCGGAAGCGGAAAAAGAAGGTTATATCTCCCTTGGCTGGTATACAGAAAAGGAAAATGATTGCCCAGATGGATGCCGCCATGGCATCCATGGACATCGGGGAGCTGGCGGTGCTGGCACTGGAAACCATGCTGGTAAGCCTTGGCTTAAAGATCATGTCGGTGATCATTACGGTCATCCTGTTTGTCAGGATGATTGAGATTTACCTTTACACGTCCGTTGCGCCCATCCCTTTCGCCACGCTGGCAAACAGGGAATGGGGGCAGGTGGGGACTGGCTATTTCCGGGGGCTTTTTGCCCTCGGATTCCAGGGGTTCTTCATGATGATCTGCGTGGGAATTTATGCCGTGCTGGTATCGTCCATACAGGTTTCAGGGGATATGCACTCCGCATTATTTGAGGCGGCGGCCTATACCGTTGTGCTGTGCTTCGGGCTGACAAAGACGGGAAGCCTGTCAAAAGCCGTATTCGGGGCGCACTAAGGGGAAGGAAAAAGAAAGGAAAAGCGGCGGGAAGGGGATTCCCCTGCCCGGAAAATCCTGCCGCAGGGTATGGAATGGCATTTGTGAGCGTGCCGAAAGACCTTACAAAAGTAAAGAGCAAGGTGATTTTTAACCTGACGAAAAGGCAGGTGGTATGCCTTGGGATTGCGGCAGCCCTGGGGCTTCCCTTTTATTTTCTCACAAAAGACCATATCGGGACCAGCAACGCGGCGGCGGGTATGGTGCTTTTGATGCTCCCGGCGTTTTTCTTTGCCATGTATGAGAAAGACGGGCTTCCGTTGGAGAAGCTGCTGGCAGACATGGTAAGCGTGAAGCTGCTCCGCCCAGCCATACGCAGGTATGAAGTGGAGAATTTATATGATGAAAAAGAGAAAATATCCATAAAACCGGGGAAGGGGGGAAAGAAGAGTGGGAAGAAAAAACAGAAGCAAAGACAGGGATAACCATAAAGATAAATGGGGAAATCCTATTGGCAGCAATGGCGGCACCGGCATAAGTTCCAGCATGGATAAAAAGACCGGAAAGGGCAGGCAGGGAGCGGAAAACGGGAAGACAGATAAGAAAAGAGATAAGAAAAAAGAGAAGCGTATCTCCGCCCAGCAGTCCATCCCCTACCGGGAGATGGCAAAAGACGGGATATGCCGGGTGATGGATAAATATTATTCCAAAACCATACGGTTCCATGACATCAACTACCAGCTTGCACAGAATGAGGATAAGAACGCCATCTTTGAAAACTGGTGCGACTTCCTCAACTACTTTGACAGCACAATCCATTTCCAGATGTCCTTTATCAACCGCAGGAGCAGCATGGAGGAATACGAATCGGTGATAAAAATCCTCCCACAGAATGACGCCTTTGATGACGTGCGGATGGAGTATGCACAGATGCTGAGGAACCAGCTCGCCAGGGGGAACAACGGGCTGGTGAGGACGAAATATATCACCTTCGGCATTGAGGCGGAGAATATCCGGGAGGCGAAGCCCAGGCTTGAGCGGATTGAGGCGGATATACTGAACAACTTTAAGGTGCTGGGCGTTCCGGCATACCCATTAAGCGGGGAGGAGCGCCTGCAGATCATATACGAAACCTTCAACCAGGAAGAGGGGGAGCCTTTCCGTTTTTCCTACGGGCAGGTGCTGCGCTCCGGCATGGGGACAAAGGATTTTGTCGCGCCTTCCAGCTTCGTCTTTAAAAACGGGAAGGATTTCCAGATGGGGAAAACCCTCGGGGCGGTTTCCTATTTACAGATACTTGCCCCGGAGCTGACGGACCGCATGCTGGCGGAGTTCCTGGACATGGACAGGAACCTTGTGGTAAACCTGCATATCCAGTCCTTAGACCAGCTTAAGGCGATAAAGACGGTCAAAAGCAAGGTGACGGACATTGACCGGATGAAGCTGGAAGAGCAGAAAAAGGCGGTGCGCAGCGGCTATGACATGGACATCATCCCGTCAGATTTGGCTACCTACGGTGGGGAGGCAAAAAGGCTTTTAGACGACCTGCAGACCAGGAATGAGCGGCTGTTCCTTGTGACCGTGCTTTTCCTGAACACGGCGGGGACAAAGCAGGAGCTGGAGGGCGGAATCTTCCAGACGGCGGGCACCGCGCAGAAATACAACTGCTCCCTGCGGAGGCTGGACTACATGCAGGAGCAGGGGCTGATGAGCAGCCTCCCGCTGGGGCTTAATTTAATCCCCATTAAAAGGGCGCTTACCACCACTTCAACCGCCATTTTTGTCCCCTTCACCACGCAGGAGCTTTTCATGCCGGGGGAATCCCTGTATTACGGCCTAAACGCCCTCTCAAACAACATGATTATGGTGGACAGGAAAAAGCTGAAAAACCCCAACGGGCTTATTCTTGGGACGCCCGGTTCCGGGAAATCCTTTGCGGCAAAGAGGGAGATCACCAACGCCTTTTTTGCAACGCAGGACGACATCATTATCGGGGATCCGGAAGGGGAATACTACCCGCTGGTGAACGCCCTGGGCGGGCAGGTCATCCATATCTCCGCAACCAGCCATGACTACATTAACCCCATGGACATCAACATGGACTATTCGGAGGACGACAACCCGCTGGGGGTAAAGAGCGATTTTATCTTATCCCTGTGTGAGCTTATCATGGGTAGCAGGAACGGGATAGAGGCGGAGGAAAAATCCGTGATAGACCGGTGCCTCCCCATTGTCTACCGGAAATATTTTGAAGACCCGGCGCCGGGGAACATGCCCGTCCTTGGGGATTTATACGAATGCCTGCGGGGGCAGAAGGAAGCGCAGGCACAGCGGATCGCCACTGCCCTTGAAATCTATGTGAACGGTTCGCTGAAAGTGTTCAACCACCAGACCAATGTGGAGCTGGATAACCGGATTGTCTGCTTCGACATCAAGGATTTAGGAAAGCAGCTTAAAAAGCTGGGAATGCTGATTGTGCAGGACCAGGTCTGGAACCGGGTAACGGTAAACAGGTATTCAAACAAATCAACGCGGTATTACATAGATGAATTCCATCTCCTTTTGAAGGAGGAGCAGACGGCGGCGTATTCCGTGGAGATATGGAAGCGTTTCCGGAAATGGGGCGGCATCCCGACAGGCATCACGCAGAACATAAAAGACCTGCTGGCAAGCCGGGAGATAGAGAATATCTTTGAGAACTCCGATTTCATCTACATGCTGAACCAGGCGGCGGGGGACCGGCAGATTTTAGCGAAGCAGCTCAACATTTCGCCCCACCAGCTCTCCTATGTGACCAACAGCGGGGAAGGGGAAGGGCTGATCTTTTACGGAAGCACGATTATCCCTTTTAAGGATAAATTTGACAAATCATTAAAGCTCTATGCCCTGATGACGACCAAGCCCTCGGAGATGGGGGAAAGAAAAAATAATCATGGCTGTAAATAAGTTTTATATCTTACAAATATGATTCATAAATCGTCCAAAAGAGAAACGTTTATCTGTGATAGAAGTTCTTTTGGGAGGCATTTTTTGGTGATGCTCAAGCTTTTACTTTTGTATGTCAATTGTGTATAGAGCGGATTGCCAATCCGTTTTTTAAAGATTGCATATATTTTTCCCGGAGGTTTCGGAATGATGTTGCGGATATCTTCACTTAAGACACTGTTAGGAATATAGCAGTTATTTTTTTGTATCAGCCCAAGGCAGGCAGTGGTAGTGCCGGTTACTTTTTCGGTGTACAGCTCAAGGTGTGTGCCGGCATAGTTTCCAATCATTCTAGCGCGGGTATCAATGTTCATTATGGTGTCAAGAATCTGAAGTTTTAATTCTGTTGTATGGTTATCTTTAAAGGAAAAATCATTTTCGCTCAGTCTGCTGTTAAGAGCAAAACGGTAAAAGTCAGTGGCATTTAAGCCGGAACGGAGGGCAACACCAGTAAAATGTAAGAAATTATGACTTCTAAACTGTACTTCAGTGTACTCTGAATGATTGTCAGCGTCCCGGTGTATAAAGAGGATTTGATAACCATCAAGTTGTTTTTTATATGTTTTGGCGCATTTGCTGATGATGCTGACTGCTTGCTTTTTATTCATATGCAGGGATTCCTTGTAGTGAAAAGCTGTTGTTAGAAAATTTAAAAGGAAGGTTCTTCTACCGCAGCAGATGACACCTTCCTTTCTTGGCTGATTTTTCTGTTGTCCGTCAACTGATCGGCACCTAAAGTCCGATAAGCAATTCTGGTTTTTCTGTTGCCAGCCAACTGTCCGGTACCCGAAGCCCGGAAAGAATTTCGGATTGATTGTGTCAGCCCACATGATAAGCTTATAGCTCATCTACTGCTTATAGTATACACAGAGAATGAGGATTATGCAATGCTATACAGGCAATCTTTATAATTTTTAATTGATGACGGGAGATGCATTTGCTGTAAAAAGTAAAAGCATCTCTTTTGTGTAAAGCAGGTGCAGGATAACAGAAGCTGGAGAAGAAAAGGCAGAAAGGAGAAAGAAATTATTGATAAGGGAAACCGAAAGCTGGGGAACTTTCCAGATACCGGCAGAGGAGGCGCTTATGGCGTTTGTGGGGATTGAAATCCCCAAAATGGAAATGAACAAAGGAATCCCGTTTGTTTCCTTTGTTGCAAAAAAGGGAGAGGGTGCGGTCTTCACCAGTCCTCTCCCGCTTCCTGCGGCAGAGGATATTTTTACGGAACAGATGGCAGGACGTGAAGTTTTGTACCGCGTGGATTACCTGCGGAGCGGAAGGGAAACATTTGCGGCCGGGGTTCTTACGGCAGGGGAAGAGCCGGAGAGCTTTCTTAAAACGCTGGGACGGAATATCAGTACCGGCAGTAAAAAGGCGGATGCGGCGGGGATTTATGCTTATCTGGAAACACACCTTACCCTGTGCAGGCTGGAAAGACTTGCGCTCCGTGAAGTTTCTTTTTTGGAAAAGCCGGGGGATGAAACGGGAGGGAACCGGGAGGCGGATATTTCCTACTATAAAGAAATCCTTGCTTATGTGGAAGCCGGGCGCAGGAGCTTAAACAGCGGCGGCAAGGGAACTTCTTTTCCGGCTTTCCCTTTAAGGAATGAATTTATGGCAGGATGGCACCGGGAACGTAAGGACAGGAAGCAAAAAAATATCCGGGAAACAGGACAGAAAATGGAAGGAGTCTGATTGTATGCGCGGACAGCATTACAGGGCAAGGGATAAGACCGTCCGGAAAATGGGCAGGGACGGCCTTACGGAAGAAAACTTAAGGAGCGGGGAAACGGTCCGGGTGAGCAGGCGCGAAACTGACCGCCTTACCCTGCCGGGAACCGCAGATGATTCCATGGATTTCCAGAACAGGCGGAGCCGGGGGACGGATGGGCGGAAAGCAGAGGGAAAGCGCAGGGGCGGATATTCCACGGATTTCCAAAGACCAGAGAATGCCGGGGCAGATGGTGCAGAATCCAGTCTGCACAGGACGGATTTAAGGGAAACGGAATCCCCCGTGGATTTTTCCCCTTATAATGTTCCTGACAGGGAGAAAAGATATATCCCGGAACCTTTGGCGGCACGTTACCGCAGGCAGGAAAGCAGAACACAGCAGGGAAGGAAGGCACAGCAGGAAGCCTCTTATGAAATGGACAGAATCTCAGGCACAGCACCGGAAAATCCGCCAGACACGGGACACTCCACCGCATCCGGCATGCCGACAGGCAAAGGAAACAGGACTTCCCTGAAAGATGAAAACCGTGGGAAATATTCCGAAATGAGGAATGACACTGAAAAGCAGGAAGGAAGCCATGGGGATTCCGGCATGGATGGGTTAAGACAGGACAATGTCCACAACCGGAAGAAAAAACAGGTATACGCCCATGCCCGGAAAACAACAAAACAGAAACGGGCAGAGGAAGGGCAGGCGGCTTCCGCAAGGCGTGAAGAGGAGCGGTACAGGAAAAACCAGCCCCCGGAACTTCCCACCGTGCGAAAAAGTGCAGGAAAAAGGGGCAGCTATGGAAAACTGCATCAGGAGCCGGAAAGAGAAGCCGGATGCCTCAGTTTCGGGGAAGAGGGCGGAATGGTGCGCGGGGCAGGGATGGGGCTTATCCGCCGGACGGCAGTGACGGCGGCATCAGTCTTTACAGATGACGGGCAGGAAGAAAAACAGGAAGATATGGGGGCGGAAGCACTCCGCTATACAGGTCAGGCAGGGGAGAAGGCATTCCGTTACCTCCTGCGCCCGTCAAGCCGCCGGATGCAGAAGAATGACCATCGGGCAGGGGAAGAAACCACGGAAGCCGGAAGGAAAAGGAAGTTAAACAAGTTCTACCAGAAACAGCGCATCAAAAAGGCGTATGCGGAAGCAAAACGGGGAGAAAAGGCTGCCGCAGGGGCAGTGAAGGAAACCGGATCATTTCTGGAAAAGGCAAAGCGCACTGTGGGGAAAGTTTTCAGGAAGAAAAAAGACCTGCTTACAGCCCTGCTTTTAATCCTGGCGGTTTTCCTTTTCTTTGTAGCCGGGCTTTCAAGCTGCAGCGCCATGGTGCAGGGGACCTCCTCCACATTCATCGGGACAACATACCCCAGCGAAGATGAAGATATTTATAATGCGGAAAATGATTATAAGGAGCTGGAAGAGAGGCTGGATGAACAGATAAACACTATGGAAGTCACTCATCCGGGCTACGATGAATACCGCTATCAGGTGGACGAGATCGCCCATAACCCTTACCAGCTCATCTCATTCCTCACGGTCTTATATGAGGAATTTACTTACGGGCAGGTAAAGGATAGGCTGCCGGAACTGTTCGCGGAGCAGTACAGCCTTACGCTGGAGGAGATTGTCGAGATACGCACAAGGACGGAAACGGTGACGGATCCGGTAACAGGGGAAGAAACGGAGCAGGAGGTGGAGTATGAATGGCATGTCCTGTGCATCCGCCTGGAAAACAAAGGGTTTGACGCGGTGGCGCGGGGGCATATGACGCAGGAACAGGCAGCGCATTATTCCGCCTATAACATGACTTACGGGAACAGAAGCTATCTGTTTGACGTGGCGGGCATTCCTGCCGATGGTTCCAGCAGCTATGAAATCCCGGCGGAAGCCTTAAATGATGAACAGTTTGCCCGCATGATACGGGAAGCGGAAAAGTACCTAGGGAGGGCTTATGTGTGGGGCGGAGCCTCGCCGGAAACAGGCTTTGACTGTTCCGGGTTTGTGGGCTGGGTCATCAACAACAGCGGGAACGGCTGGGACGTGGGCAGGCAGACGGCGGAAGGGCTTAGGCAGAACTGTACCGCAGTATCCGTTTCGGAGGCAAAGCCGGGCGATCTGGTATTCTTTCAGGGGACTTACAACACGTCCGGGGCAAGCCATGTGGGGATCTATGCCGGGGAAGGCATGATGATACACGCGGGCAATCCGGTCAAATATTCCAACATCAACTCGCCCTACTGGCAGGGGCATTTTTTATCGTTTGGAAGGGTTGGCTGAAAAGGCATTTCGTGACAATAATAACTGATAAAACCGCAGCCGTTTAGGGGAAGCGGAAGGAAAGTAAATGGATACCGGAAGAAATGAGGTGGAAAATGAGCGCAAAATTAAGCAGGATTTTAGATGAGATCGCAAGGACGGAAGAGAAGATTGCCGTGTGGAAGGAACATCTGGAAGAGCTGAAAGTCAGGAAGAAACAGCTTGAAGACGCGGAAATCATAAAGAGCGTCCGTTCCATGAAGCTGGGAAGCCGGGAGATGCTTGCCTTTTTGGAAAACCTGCAGAGCGGCATGATACCTTTCGGGCAGGAAATGCCCGGCATGGATACAGGACAGCCGGAAAATATGCAGGAGCAGGCTGAAGGTTACAGGGAGCAGGAAAAAGAACCGGGGGAGATCAAAAATAATAATGTGCCGGAAATAGGATCGGCAGAAAGAGAGGATAGGAAAGATGAAGAAAAGGATTAGAAATCTGGCGTTAGTGCTGGCAGTGGTGGCGGCGGTCTTTTCGTCCGGTACGCTGACGGCATATGCCTATGTGGATGAACCAGCGGAAGAGCCGGTCATCGTAGAGAAAACACCGGAACAGGGTGAGGATACGCCTTTTTCCGTGGCAGGGAACGGGCAGTTACTGGATGACATCACGGACGATGAAACGAAGCAGTTCCTCACCGTCCAGACAAAGGGCGGGAACACTTTTTTCCTTGTCATAGACCGTTCCAGAAATTCAGAGAATGTGTATATGCTTTCCCTGGTGGATGAATATGACCTTGCAGAATTTTTAGAAGAAGAGCCGGAGCCGGCAGAGGAGAAGCCTGCAATTGTGGTGGAAGAGCCGAAACCCGAACCGGAGCCTGCGGTAGTTATAGAAGAACCGGAACCGGAGCCGGAAAAGTCGGGAATAAACATGGGGGCGGTACTGATGCTCCTTATTCTTGGAGCAGGCGCTGTGGGAGGATATTATTACTTTAAGATATGGAAGCCGAAGCGTGAGGAAGAGGAAGCGGATAGTGAAGACCTTGAATTTTATGACGGCGGTGCCTATATCAACGAAGATGAGGAAAATGAGCAGGGAGAGGAATAGAAATACTGATGATATACTATTAAAGTTCATCTTTTCATACATGCAATGTTAATGGTATAATCAGGATATTAACTAATGAGCAGCGGTATAGTTTCCCTTAGGATCAAATGTCATGGGAAAACTGTTTTGAAATTGTATTTGGGAGAAGAAAAATGAGCAAAGATGGCTATACGAAAACTCGTGATGTTGTTAATAATTTTGGAGACCCCAAGGCGGTTGTCCGTGAATGGAAAGATACGGCTGGTGATACGGTAGGGATCGAAGTCTTTTATGGAGGAAGAAACGGTGGTGACAGTGAGGGGCATGGTCATTTTATTGCGAAAAAAATAGACGGTCTATTTCAGACAACATTAGATCGGCATCCAGACTTGGAAGACGGAGGCAGACATGCAATAGAAGTTTTGGATACCAAGGATGCATACAATAATGAAGCCAGACAGGATAGAATTTGGAAAAAGAAAGCGATTATTGACCAAATATCTTATATTGATTATGATGACCAACACTGTATAGATAAAATCAAGGATTTGGAATCCGAGTTTTATAATGTTGGATCCTGTGGACATGATGATAATATTTCCTTAAAACAAGAATTCAAAAATGCAAAGAATGATTTTTTCAATAAAAGAAGGGAACATCTGGAGCAGAGATTCAGATTAACGTGGATGCAGAAAGAATCTATTATCAGCAGAGCCCAAAATCTGCTATATTCTTCAGATTCTAATACATCCCGTGACGAAATGAACCGGCTGCTTAATGAGTGGAAAGGGCTCCCGCGCACTACTAAAGTTAAGGATGATGAATTATGGGAACGTTTTAATGCCATCCGGACAGAATTCCGTGAAAAACAGATGTGGGAATACGAAAGGCGGAAGGCGCAACAGCAGGATGCAAAAATTAAGAAAGAATATATTGTCAGCCGGGCAGAATCGCTTATGTATGCAACAGATTTTAAGTCTGCAAAAGATGAAATGAAATCGCTTATGGAACAGTGGAAAATGTCTCCCCGTGCGTCCAGACAGGATGAGGATTCCTTGTGGCAGAGATTCAGCCGGGCTAGGGAAGCTTTGTTTGACAGAGCCAAGCAGGACTATGAAAAAAGGCAATTGGAATATAGTACCGCCAAAGCAAGGAAAGAAAGTATTATTAGTCAGGCTGAATCATTGTGCAGTACTTCGGATTTCAGATCTGCCTCTGACCAGATGAAAAATCTTTCACAGCAGTTTTATGATGCAGGCAATGCTGGAAAAGATAACCAGAATTTGAAAGACCGTTTTAACAATGTAAAACAAAGGTTTTATGAAGCAAAAAGAATAGCCGGAGAAGCACAGCATAGGGAATATTTACAGAAGCTGCAGGAAAGGTTATATGAAAAACAACAGAAGCTTTCTAATCTTGATGATGCTATTTACCGGACCCAGAGCAGTATCAGTGAGTTGATGTCAAGACCAGATCCAAGTTACACTAATCCGCATAGATACGAGATTGCTGCCCGCCGGAATGAGAAATTATCAAACTTAAATGAAAAGTTAAGAAGCATGGGTGAGAGGAGATCACAATTGATTGATCAGATATATGATCTCCAAAGTAAAATAAACAGATAATTGCAGGGGGTAATCGGAAATTAGGGATTATTGCTGATTGAAAAATGTTGTTCAGGCACATTAATGGATGTCAGAAAACTTAATATTTATCAACTAAGGGCAATCAATATGGTTGCCCTTTTTTTGCATAAGAAGGAGGAAAAAATGTATTTAGTCATCGGTGAAAAGCCCAGCGTGGCACAGACGCTGGCAAAGGTTTTAAAGGCGGGGAAGAAAGAGGACGGGTATTTTGCAGGGGAAGAATGCCTTGTGAGCTGGTGCTTCGGGCATCTGGCGGAGTACGCTTCCCCGGAGGGCTACGATGGGAAGTATGAAAAATGGGATTTTGAAGACCTCCCCATTATCCCCAAAGAGTGGAAGCTTGTGGTGGCAAAGGATAAGAAATCACAGCTTGCAGTCCTTAAGAAACTGTTAAACCGGAAAGACCTCTCTTATGTGGTCAATGCCTGTGACGCAGGCCGGGAAGGGGAACTGATCTTCAAACATGTCTATGACCTGTCCGGCAGCACGCTCCCGGTGAAAAGGCTGTGGATAAGCTCCATGGAGGACAGTGCGGTGCGGGAAGGGTTTAAAAACCTGAAAGACGGCGGCATATATGGAAATATCCGTGAGGCTTCCGTATGCCGGGCGAAAGCCGACTGGCTGGTGGGGATGAACGCCACCCGTGCCTACACCACGAAATATTTTAAGAAGCTGGCGGTGGGCAGGGTGCAGACGCCCACCCTTGCGATGCTTGTGGGGCGTGAAGAAAAAATCAGGAATTTTAAGAAGGAAAAATATTTTGCAGTCCATATTTCCTGCGGTGGCGTGGATGCAGTGGCAGGGCGCATTGACAGCAGGGAAGAAGCAGAAAAGACTGCGGGGGAATGCCGGGATGGGCAGGCACAGGCTGTATCCGTGGAGAAAGAAGAAAAAACTATCCTTCCGCCAAAGCTCTACGATCTTACCACGCTGCAGCGTGACGCGAACCGCATCTTCGGCTTTACGGCAAAGGAAACGCTGGAATATTTGCAAAACCTTTATGAGAAAAAGCTTGCAACCTACCCAAGGACGGACAGCCGGTTCCTGACGGATGACATGGGGGAAACAGCGGGGAAGGTGGTAGATGCGGTTTTCCGGTCAGGGATATTCACGGGAAACCCTGCCGGGGATAAAACATTTACCCCTGATATTGGCAGGATATTGGACAGCAGGAAAGTTTCCGACCACCATGCGGTTATCCCCACTGTGGGAATCAGTGAAGCAGACCTTTCCGCGCTGGCAGGGGGAGAGCGGAAAATCCTGCTTTTAATCTCAAACAGGCTTTTATGTGCAACCGGGGAGAAGCACCTGTACGAAACGGTAAAAGCAGAGTTTTCCTGTAACGGGCATATCTTTACCGCGTCCGGGAAGACCGTCACGCATAATGGCTGGAAGGATTTTGAGGAAATGCTGAAAACTGCCTGCAAGATGGAATCCGGCACAGACAATGGAGATATGGCAGACGGGAAACTGCCGGAACTTTCCAAAGGGCAGTTATTTGAAAATGTAGAAGCAGGCATAACCGAACATTTTACTTCCGCGCCGAAGCACTATACGGAAGACCAGCTCCTGCTTTCCATGGAAACAGCAGGAAAAGGGGAGTTTGAAGGCGGCACGGAAAAGAAGGGGCTGGGAACCCCGGCAACAAGGGCGGGGATCATTGAAAAGCTGGTGTCCTCCGGCTATGCGGAGCGGAAGGGCAGGCAGATACTCCCGACCGGGGAAGGGACGGAATTGATTGCGGTAATGCCGGAATATTTAAAGTCGGCGGGCATGACCGCCGAATGGGAGAATGACCTTCTCCGTATAGAACGGGGAGAGCTTTCCGCCGGGGATTTCATGCAGGGCATTACGGAACTGGTGGAAAAGACGCTGGAAGGGTGCAGGGAAATCCCGGAAGACGAGCTGCGCCGCTTCCATAAAAAGAAAAGCACAGGGGAATGTCCGGTGTGCGGGGCGGAAGTCTATGAGGGGAAAAAGAATTTTTACTGCGGGAATAAGGACTGCCGGTTTTCCCTCTGGAAAGAAAACCGCTACCTTTCCGGCATGAAAAAGAAGATTGACAAAAAGACGGCGCGGGAGCTGTTAAAGACGGGGCGGAGCCGCGCAAAGGATCTGTATTCCGCAAAAAAAGACGGGACTTTTGAAGCGGATATTGTGATGAAAATAGAAAACGAGCGGGTGGATTTTCATCTGGAATTTCCGCCAAAAAAGGAAGAAAAGAAACAGAAGGGGAAGAAAGCAGAGTAAAAAGCGTTTTTTCATGATACCGGCAGGAACCGCCCTGCCAGAACCAAAATTGAATATATATTTTTTATCATTGAAGAGAGGGGGATTTTAACATGGGCAGACTGCAGAAAACCGAAGCGCTTGCGGCAGAAGAGGCAGGGAGGATCAGCCGCTCCCCGCGGGACTGGATGGGCTACCTTGACATGGCTGCAAGGTTGTACCGCTACCCGTTTTCAGACGCAATGCTGATCCATGCCCAGCGCCCGGACGCGGCAGCCTGCGCGTCAATGGAAGACTGGAACGGGAAAGTAAACCGCTGGGTAAAAAGGGGTTCAAAGGGGATCGCGCTGATTGATGACAGTGGGCCGAAGCGGAGCCTTAAGTATGTGTTCGACCTTGCCGACACCCGGCTGGTGCAGGGCGGGTGGACGCCAGTTTTGTGGAAGATGGAAGGGCGGCATGAGGCGGCGGTGCTTTCCTACCTGTCGGAAACCTATGAAACCGGGGGAAAGGAAGCGGCAGGCTTAAACCCTGCCCTCATGGAGATTGCCTCACGCACGGCGGAGGAGAACCTTAAGGAAGCCATGCAGGGGCTGGAGTATGAAGTGGAAGGGACTTTCCTTGAGGGGCTGGGTGAGGACGCCGTCCGGGTAAGCTTCCGGGAGCTTTTGAAAAACAGCATCTTCTACGCCTTGTCCGCCCGGTGCGGCTTAGACCCCATGGAATACCTTGAGGAAGAGGATTTTGCGGGCATCGCGGATTATAACACGCTCCCCGTGCTGGCGGTACTAGGGAATGCGGCCAGCAGCCTGACGGAGCCAGTCCTCCGGGGAATCGGGAGGACGGTGCGCGAAACCTGCCTGAAAGAAGAACTGAAAGCCCTTGAAAACCGGACAGGAACCGGTTATAATAAGTTTAGCACTTTAAAGCGTGAAAATGTAGACGAAAAGGGGGAAACGGCAGATGGAACTGACATACCACCAGGAAGGGGACTACCTGATTCCGGACCTGACCATAGGGGAGGAGCAGGAACCCATAGGGAAATACGGGATGCTGCGGAAGACATTCCTGAAAGAGAACAAGAGGGGCTGGTACCAGGGAATGATGCTTTCCGGGAAACTGGACCGGCATCTGGCGCAGGTGGAGAAAGCGGCCGCGGAGAGGATGGAAACCATGATGGAGGGGCTTCTGGAGAGATACCCGGCGCCGGACAAGGGGAAGGATCCGCTGGCGTGGACGGCGCACATGAACGGGCTGCAGGCGATGGCAGAGGAGAGCGTCTTACAGGAACTGGTCTACAGTTAAACAGAGAAAAAAAGGATCAGGAGGCAGAAAGAGCAGGGGAAGAAAAAGCCCCTGCTTTTTCCGGCAGTACGGACAGCCCGGAGGGCAGGATCGGTGCCAATCAGGGAAGATTCCCTTCCGTGGAGAGGCAGATACGGGAGATCGAGGAACGGGTGCAGGCTCTTTATGCAGGAGAGATTTCAATTCCTGCTAATGTAGTGGACGAAGCGCTCCGCATGGGCGGGGACCAGAGGGGGAGCAGGCAGCGCATCATATATAATTATATGATCCCCCAGACGGAAAAGGAATACGCAGAAGCCCTGCGCCGGGAGTACGGTACCGGCGGCAGGGGGATTGTGGCTGGCGGTGTAAAATATTCTGTCTGGCATGATGAAACGGGCATGCAGATAGCGGAGGGGGATACGGTAAAAGGGGCGGCACTGCATAAGGCTTTCCTGTCATGGGAAAATGTAAGCGGGCGGGTACACCAGCTCCTTAAGCAGGGGGAATATGCCCCGCAGGAGGCGCTGGACGGAGCCTTCCCCAATGCTCTTTCAGAACTTGCAGGGATGCTGGCGGGCTTGAAAAGGAACATGGCGGATGGCGTCCCGGAAACCGTCTTCGGGGATGTTTCCATTTTTACCGGCAGCGTCCCGGAAACGGAAGCAAACCTGCGGGCACTGCTGGTGCAGCCGGAATATCTTACGGAACTGAAAGAACGGATTGCCGGGTTTGCAGAAGCATACAGAAACGAGGAAAGCCTGATGCGGAATCATTTAAGCTCCCCGGGGCGGGTTATGGCATGCCTTGAAAAGTTCAGCAGGGAAACCGTATCCTATCAGGCAAGGGAAGGATTTGCATGGGATGAGCCCCCGGCGTTCATCACGCAGGACGAGATGGATGGATTCCTCGCAAAGGGCACGGGCTATAAGGACAGCAGGCTGGAAATTTATTCTTATTTCCTGACAGACAGGACGGCGAAAGAAAAAGAAATCTTCCTCAAGGAAAAATACGGGGGAAACGGCGGTGGGCACCTTTCCGGCAGTGTATTTGCATGGCATGACGGGAAAGGGATACTGCTGACGAGGGACATGGGTGACGGGACGGAAGCGGAGCGGCTGTTAAAATGGCCGGCCGCCGCAAAACGGGTGGAATACCTGATTGGACATGACAGGTATTTAACGGCGGAGGATTTCGCCCACATGCCGGAATATGAAAAGGAATACATGGCAAAAAAGGCCATCAGTTTTTATTCCAATATCCCGGAGGAAATCATGCGACCATGGGCGGGGAAACCGTATACGGATGAGGGCTTGAATGATGTCATAAGACTTTTTGGGAATCCGGAGGGAAAGGAAGCGCTCATTAATCACATGGGGCAGGCACTGGCTTCCCTTTCGGAAGATTTTGAAGGATATGGGGAAAAAGCACGGATTTTTGCAGACGTGCGGGAGTATGCGGAAGGCACTTATACCCTTTTCCCGCAGAAAAAACAAAGCATACAGGAAGAAATGCAGATCAGGGACAGCGTGCAGCTGTCCTTATTTGATTTTATGGACATGAACACTGCACCGGCGGAGAAAAAAGAACTTACGCCAAAACCTTCCGCAAAAGGGATGGAAAAGGAAGAAATAAAAAGCCGGGAGCCCGAAAGAATGGGAATAACGGCAGGCAGTATTTCTTTTCCAGAAGCTCCGCCGGAAACTGCGAAAGAAAATCCACTGCCGGATAAAGAACAGCATCAGGAGTCTGCACAGAATCGGGATTTTAACATTAATATTACAGAAGAAAGGAATGCAGAAGCAGGAAGCCCGGAAAAGGAAGATGCCGGAACCCGGAAAAATCTCCCCGCCCCGATTAATTTCCGCATCACCGATGACAATCTTGGCGAAGGCGGCCCGAAGCAGAAGTTCCGCGCCAACATGGACGCGGTCATTCTCCTTAAAAAGCTGGAAGCGGAAGGACGCCCCGCCCTGCCGGGGGAGCAGGAAACCTTGTCCCGGTACGCGGGCTGGGGGAGCCTCCCCATGGCATTTGAGGAAGGAAACAGCGCGTGGGCGGCGGAATATGCGGAATTAAAGGATACACTGACAGAAGAAGAGTACCGTCAGGCAAGGGCTTCCACCTTAAATGCGTTCTATACCCCGCCGGTGGTCATCAAAGCCATGTATGAAGCCCTTGGGAACATGGGGCTTACGGGCGGGAACGTGCTGGAGCCCGCCTGCGGCACGGGGAATTTCATGGGGCTTGTGCCGGAAGGGATGTCCAATATTAAGATGTACGGCGTTGAGGTTGACAGCCTGTCCGGCAGGATCGCGGGGCAGCTCTACCAGAAGAACCATATCTCCATACAGGGATTTGAAAATGCACAGTACCCCAGTGACTTTTTCGACTGCGTAATAGGGAACGTGCCTTTCGGGGCTTACCAGGTGCCGGACAGGAAGTATGACCGCTTCCATTTCCTGGTCCATGACTATTTTATAGCAAAGTCCCTTGACCTTGTGCGCCCCGGAGGCGTGGTGGCAGTCATCACGTCAAGCGGCACCATGGACAAGGCAACCCCCGCCGTGCGGGAGTATATCGCGCACCGCGCCGACCTTCTTGGGGCGGTAAGGCTCCCGGAGGACGCTTTCCGGCGCAATGCAGGCACGGACGTGGTGGCAGACATCTTATTTTTCCAGAAAAGGGACCGTGCCGTGCTGGAAATGCCGGAATGGATCCATCTGGCGGAAACAGCGGAAGGGTATGCGGTGAACAGCTACTTTGCATCCCACCCGGAAATGGTGCTGGGGAAGTTCGCAATGGAGAGCAGCCAGTTCGGGAAGCAGGCGCTTACGGTAAAGCCCATGGACGGCGCGGTATTTTCAGAGCAGTTAAGGGAAGCGGTCAGCCATATAAAAGGGAACATTTCAGACAGGGAGCCGGATGTAATCCTGCCGGAAGGGGAGAAAGCCTCCCTGCCTGCCGACCCTTCCGTCCGGAATTTCAGTTTTGCGGAAGTGGACGGGAAAGTCTATTACCGGGAAAATTCGCGGATGAACCCGGTAGAACTGCCCGCAAAGACCGGGGAGCGCGTCCTCGGCATGGTAAGGCTCAGGAACACCACGCAGGAGCTGATCCGGTGCCAGATGGAGGGCGGGAGCGATACGGAAGTGGAAGCCCTGCAGGAAAAGCTGGGAAAACAATACGACAGCTTTACAAAGAAATACGGGCTGATAAACAGCACCGCCAACCGCAGGGCATTTTCACAGGATTCCAGCTACTGCCTGCTGGCCGCGCTAGAACTGGTTGACGAGGACGGGAATTTTGAGCGGAAAGCGGATATTTTTACGAAGCGCACCATACGCAGGGCGGAAGCGGTTACAAGCGTGGACACTGCCAGCGAAGCCCTCGCCGTATCCATAGGTGAGAAAGCAGGTGTAGACGTCCCCTTTATGGCGGCGCTTTCCGGGAAGACGGAAGAAGAAGTCATAAAGGAACTTACCGGGGTGATCTTCAAAAACCCGGAAACAGGGAGATGGGAGGCGGCAGACGAATATCTATCCGGCAACGTGAGGGAGAAGCTGCGCACCGCAAAAGCGTATGCAGAAAAAGACCCGGCGTATGCGCCCAACGTAAAGGGGCTTGAAAAGGTACAGCCCAAAGACCTTGACGCTTCCGAAATCGAAGTGCGCCTGGGGGCGGCGTGGGTGAAAGACACTTATATAACAGAGTTCATGGGAGAGCTTTTAAAAACACCGGAAAAATACCTTGGGGATAGGATTGCGGTAAAATATTCAAAGGCGGCCGGGAGCTGGAACATCTCCGGCAAAAAACTGGATGCGCGGGGGAACTCCCTTGCCAGCTCCACCTACGGGACAGACCGCGCCAGCGCCTACCGCCTGTTAGAGGACGCCCTGAACCTGCGGGACACCAAGATTTACGATACAGTCAGGGAGGACGGGAAGGAAAAACGCGTCCTGAACAAAAAGGCAACCATGGTCGCCCAGCAGAAGCAGGAGATGATCCGGGAAGCCTTTAAGGAATGGGTGTTCCGGGACATGGATCGCCGGGAGGACCTGTGCCGGACTTATAATGAGATCTTCAACAGCATCCGCCCGCGGGAATATGACGGGAGCCATATCCAGTTCGCGGGCATGAACCCGGAGATCACCCTGATGCCACACCAGAAAAACGCGGCCGCCCATATCCTGTACGGCGGGAATACCCTGCTGGCGCACTGCGTCGGCGCGGGGAAGACCTTCGAGATGGCGGTGGCAGGAATGGAGAGCAGGTGGCTGGGGCTTTCCAGCAAGAGCCTGTACGTGGTGCCGAACCACTTGACGGAGCAGTGGGGCAGCGACTTTCTGCGTCTTTACCCCGGCGCAAACATACTGGTCGCAACAAAAAAAGATTTTGAGCCCGCCAACCGGAAGAAATTCTGTTCAAGGATAGCAACGGGGGATTATGACGGCATCATCATAGGCCACTCGCAGTTTGAGAAGATACCGCTGTCCATAGAGAGGCAGAAAGCGGCGATCGAGGAGCAGATCAATGAGATCATGCTGGCAGTCGCGGATGCAAAGGCATCGGAAGGGGAGCGTTATACCGTAAAGCAGATGGAAAAGACCAAAAAATCGCTGGAAGCAAAGCTGGAAAAATTAAACAACCAGGAACGGAAGGATGATGTAGTTACTTTTGAAGAGCTGGGGGTGGACCGGCTGTTCGTGGATGAGAGCCATGCCTACAAAAATCTGTTCCTTTACACCAAAATGCGCAACGTGGCGGGGGTATCCCAGACGGATGCCCAGAAAAGCACAGACATGTATATGAAATGCCGGTATATGGACGAAATCACAGGGGGCAGGGGGATCACCTTCGCCACCGGGACGCCCATATCCAACAGCATGGTGGAGCTTTACACCATCATGCGCTACCTGCAGTATGACCGCCTGCAGGAGCTGGGGCTGGGGCATTTTGACGCATGGGCGGCGGATTTCGGGGAAACGGTCACCAGCATAGAGCTTTCCCCGGAGGGAACGGGCTACCGCGCAAAGACGCGGTTTGCCCGGTTCTACAACCTGCCGGAGCTGATGGCGTTATTCAAGGAGTGCGCGGATATACAGACCGCCGACCTGCTGGACCTTCCCGTCCCGGAAGCGGAATATGTCAATGAAGTGCTAAAGCCAAGCCGGGAACAGCAGAAGATGGTGGAGGCGTTCGCGGAGCGGGCGGAAGCCGTCCGTGCAGGGGGCGTTGACCCTTCCGTGGACAACATGCTGAAGATCACCAATGACGGCAGGAAATGCGCCCTGGATCAGAGGCTCCTAAACGACATGCTCCCGGACGCGGAGGGGAGCAAGGCAGGCCGCTGTGTGGAAAATGCGTTCCATATATGGGAAAGCACCATGGGGGAAAAATCCACCCAGATCATCTTCTGCGACCTGTCCACGCCGAAAGCGGGCGAGATGTTCAACGTTTACGATGATGTGCGTGAAAAGCTTGCGGCAATGGGGATACCGAAGGAGGAAATCGCCTTCATCCATGAGGCCGCAACGGAGGCAAAGAAAGCGGAATTATTCGCAAAAGTCCGTGCCGGGCAGGTGCGCATCCTGTTAGGCTCCACGCCGAAGCTGGGGGCAGGGACCAACGTGCAGGACCGGCTCGCCGCCCTGCACCATTTGGACTGCCCATGGAAGCCCTCGGAACTGGAACAGCAGGAAGGGCGCATCCTGCGGCAGGGGAACCGGAATAAGAAAGTGAAGATTTTCCGGTACGTGACGGAATCAACATTCGATTCGTACATGTGGCAGATTCTGGAGAACAAGCAGAAATTCATCAGCCAGATCATGACCAGCAGGTCCCCGGTGCGGAGCTGTGAGGACGTGGATGACGCGGCACTCTCCTACGCGGAGATCAAGGCACTCGCCACCGGGAACGTGCATATCAAGGAGAAGATGGAGCTGGACATACAGGTGGGCAAACTGAAACTTTTAAAGGCGGATTACACCAGCCAGAAATACCGCATGGAGGCGGATATAGCAAGGAATTACCCGGCACAGATCGCCGCGCTGAAGGAACGCATTGCCGGCCTTTCCATGGATAAGGAGCTTGCCGCCCCCGTGTTTGAAAAGCAGGGGGATAAGGACAGCTTTTCCATGGAGATAATGGGAAAAATTTATACGGAGAGGAAGGAAGCAGGGGAGGCGCTCACCGGCGTCGTAAGCAGTTCCGCAGAGGCAGGCGTGGAAATCCGGCTGGGGCATTTTTACGGATTTGCCCTTACGGTGTCCTTTGATTATTTTTCCAGTAAATACATGCTGGACATCAAGGGGGAGTGCAGCCGCCGCATCGAGCTGGGGAAGGACGCCCTGGGCAACATGCAGCGCATCAGCAACGCCCTTGCGAAAATACCGGAAGAACTGCAGGAAACAAGGCGGAAGCTGGAAAGCGTGCAGCGCCAGCTTGCCATCGCGGAGGAGGAAGTGGGAAAGCCCTTTCCCAAGGAAGCGGAGCTTGCAGGGAAGCTGGAGCGTCTGGCGGAACTGAACGCGATGCTGAACATGGATGAGAAAAACCCTGCGGAAACCGCCGGGCTGGATGAAGGGGAGAAGGAAGAAGACAGTGGCGTCCCGGAAGAGGAAAGGCAGGAAGAAAAACAGGAAGAAAAGAGGGGGCTTCCCCTTTTATCAGACAGCACACAGCCGGAAACGGCGCTGAACGGGCGCAGCCGGGCGGAGGTTGAGGAAACGGTGCTGTGCTACGCCCAGGCAGAACTGGAAGACGCCGGGCTTGAGGGGGACGCGGAAATCCTTGCCGTAAGGGTATACGGGAGCCGCACAAGGGAAGGGCTGTACCGGGAAGATTCGGACATTGACGTGGCAATCTCTTACAGCGGGCTGATGCGGGAGGATTCCTTTTTTAACCTGCTGAATGAAGAAAACATGACGATAGTGGGAATCCCCGTTGATATGAACCCCATATCCCTTGCAAAGACGGGGACGCTGGAAGAATACCTGGAAGGGGCGGAGCGTTATCTGGATCACAAAGAAGCACAGATGAAAGCGGAAAGGACAGCGGAAACTACTGACAATAGGAAGCCTGCCCCGGAAAGGAACGCCTGCGGAACTGGTGAAAGGAGGTCGGTGCTGGCTGATTTAAAGGAGCGGAAGGAAAGGATCGCAGAAAGGGGAGCGGTGCCGGAAAGGCAGGAAGGCCATAAAAGAAGGGAGATGGGATTATGACAGGGGGAAACAGTTTTATAGTCTGCCAGATGAAACAGACGCCGGAAACCAGGCAGGTGCGCTTCCGGTCGTACAGGGTACTGCTGGAAAAAGGATTTCGTGTAAGGGCGGAAGATTATGAAAAGGTATATACGGGAATACTTTTTCCGGATGATACCCCGGAGAATGTCAGGGAGCGGCTGGATAAGTGGCTCCCTGCTTCCTCCACGGGTCATTCCCTCAGCGTCAGTGACGTGCTGGTGTTTGACCAGAATGGAGAAGTCACCTGTTATTATGTAGAAAAAACGGTTTTACTGTTATCGAGGATTTCTTCCAAAAAGACGCCGACACGTCCGGCTCCGCAGTCACGATTGATACCGTTAATTTCCATATAGAAGGGAAGAATGGAAGCTGGCTTGCCTTTGACAGCATTAAGGTGGAAAACCGGGAATTTTTCCTGATGGAGCATGAAACCTATGGGAAGGAAGCCGCATGGGCGGTGGTGGACCAGACGGGGAAGCTGGCAGTGGATAACGTCCGGAACGGTTTTGACGGGGAAGTGAAAAGGAAGCTGGAAGAATATCTCCATCCGATTCCCACGGAAGGGGAAAAGCAGGAAAGCCCGGAACAACAGGAAAAGGCGGAAAAGCCCCAGCCCGCAGACTGGCAGAAATACATGGAGAACGGGGAATATCTAAGGAGCGCGGAGATTACGGAAGAACAGAATTACAACCTGATTGACGGAAGAAAAAACAAC
>JAMPFR010000045.1 GCA_023664365.1 Acetatifactor muris
TTCTTTTTATTACAAAAGCCGGGCGTACCTTGCGGTACATCCGGCTCTTGGCTCTTTTTTAATCTTAATCATGGAAATATAATTTGGATACGGCAATGCCTCTTGTATTATAGGTGTCTCCATAGTTGGACGCGCATATTTGCAACTTTTGCGTAGTAGGTGATGTCTGCAGGCTCAAGGTTACAGTGTCACCGTTTGCGTTAAAGAAACTTTTTGCGGAGCTGCCTATCGAAACGCTACCGTTTCCGCCCGTATACCCGCTGCCGACAGTTATATCTACCTTTGACTTGCCCTTTGTGTCAATATACTTCCAAAATCCGCCATTTGCAAAACCGACTGTTCCTGCCCCGTTGCCGACGCCATATACTTGTACGCCGCTGCCGTAGGCAGCCATGGTCGGCCCGCTGGTAAAGCCGCCATTTACAATTACCATGGTCCATCCGGATGTAGTAAGCGGCAGCACAAAATCATTTGCTGTCCAAATCGCATACATAGTTGTATTATCGGTTAGCGTCAGAGTCTCACCCGCAGCATACTGTGTCCCGGATGCGCTGCCAAGCGCCCACGTTTTAAAGGCATAGTCAGCCCTTACAAACTCATTGTCTGCCAGTGTAAAGGTTGGCTGCATCTCATTGCCATTGTTGTAATATCTATATCCGGTCTGCTCCGGCTCCGCCATAGAACCTTCGGTGCTGCCGTTGCCGTCATAAGTGAGCTTTACCGCCTGACGGAAGACCGCGTACAGCTCCACCGGTTCCCCCTCCATGGCAAGAATGCCTAAGACGTTCCCGGATGCCTCCTCATCCCGCCGCCAGCCGGCAAACTCCCATCCGGATTTTGCCGGGGTAAAGGATACAGGCTCCAGGCAGGATGCGCCCTCCTCCACCTCCTCTGTATAAGTCTCACCTGTGTCAACATGGTATGTAACAGCGGCGCCGGAGGAATAAATTACTTTGTCCTCGCACATCAGCTTTTTGATTTTTTGATCTTCGCACATCAGGCATACTGATGCGCCCATTATATTTATTGGCATAGGCTACTCCTTTTCGATTACAAATATCATTTTGGGGGTATTCTTTACATCATCCGGCAGTTTGTCATACTGCGCTTGGGTCAGCATCTCATCATAAACGCTCCAGCCGCCCAAGCGATCTTTGTCTAACTTGCCGGCTTTCAATTCGTCAATCTCCAGCTGCAGCTTTCCGGCCGCCGATTCCGAAAGGATGTCTCTCATTTTCTCCAGCAGTTCCCTGCACTGCTGTAATTGCTTCTCCTCGAGATTGGCAATCCAAGCATCATATTCCCTTAATAATTTTTCGACGCCCGAATCACCTTGCTCCCGAATTTCCTTGAACCACTCTGTAAACTGGTTAAATATGGTGCTTGTATCAATTTTGCAGAAAGCCGTTGCCAGCCCGCACAATTTTGTGTTTAAGCGGACATCTGTAATATCTGACTGCTTAATCAGGATTGCGCCTGCTGCCACATAAACATCCGCCAGCACATAATCTTTATATTCTGCCGTCCTCCTGGCTTCCGGTGCAGTCGGCTCGTATGAGCTTCTGCCCTTTTGTACTGTGCAGTGCATGTCCCTGTCTTTCTTGCTCCAGGTTACGGATATTCTGTCTATCCTGTTGGCAACTCCATCAGCCGGATCCAGCTGCAGTATTATGTCCTGCTCATTTTCGTATCTGTACCCGTCGATTATCATGTCGCCGGGTTTAAGTGTGACTGTCATGTCACCATTGGCGATCACCTGCAGGTTTGTTGACTCCGCCATAAATACTCCCGACGATATAAATGCCCTGAAGTACCTTGCAAAGTCCTCTGCTATATATACTCTGTCATATACTCCGCCCACCTCTTCCGCGTCAAACGGAAAGCATTTTTCGCTTGCTGCCATAGTCTCTCACTCCTTTGCTTTTATTAAATGAATCAATGTCGGCGCCTCATCCCCAAACGATACAACAAAGGACTGCTCTGTTTTAGAGTAGCCCTTTGCAATGCTTTTTATTTGCGTATTTTCCGTGATGCCCCATTCTGTGTCCATACATGTTACAAAGTCCCCAAGGGAGAAATTCATTGCCTTTTCTCGGTTGATTTTACTCTCAAATGCCTTTGCTACCGGAAAACCTGCAAGTTTCTCTATCCCCCGCCGGACAAGCTGCAGCCTTAATGTTTCTTCCGGTACGGTATCTGTTGAGAATCCCGCCGCATTATAAAACATCTCATATCTGTCCACCCCGGAACCGCCGCCCGCCACCTCCAGTATTCTGTCTGCATCCTCCCCCGGGCCTCCCACCAGACAAGTATTATAATAATTTGACTCGTCCTCCTGGTATTCCTGGGTATAAATATTGTGAAATGTCCGTGAAAATACACAAGGTGTATCTGTTCCCAGGGTTCTGTCCTGCCCTTTTGTCACCTCAAAAACCAGTTTTTTGATGGAAAAATCCAAACGCATCCTATACACGAGCTTTGGTTCCCTGGCGACTTCCGTCAGGCTCTCCTGCAGATTGGCATAGCTTATCTGTTTTTCTATCTCATCCGCGTCAAAGCCCTGATACTCCCCCAGGATAACATTTGGCATCCTGCGGTTCGCGTCTTCCGGATTGACTATCTGCTCATTCACCATCTGATACATGATTTGCTCCGGAGTGCCTTTCAGCATCATTTTCCGCCAGATAATTCTCTGGTGGGTATATCTGCCCGCCATATATCCCTGTATTGTGATAGTCTGCTCACCGTACTTATTCAGCTTTATATACTTTCTGGTGATGACTGCAGGCTCTTCCTCGTCCGGCTTATACAGCAGGTTCCCCAGCTGAAGATGCCTGTTTAACTTGTTCGAGTAAATAAATATTGCTTTAAATGTTCCGGGTTTATCCCATACAGAATCCCACACAATGCTCTCATACACCGAGAATACATCCAAAATATTGAAATCTTTATCTAATATATATATGTTCATGGCTATACCCCCATATATCTATTGTAAAAGTAAATTCTGGTCTCCAGCATATCCTCTCCCTCATCCGCCCCGCACCGTAAAATATTATCTCCGGGATCCAGCTCCAGGAAGGTGCAGCCTCCCCCCTGCAGATCCACCTTGCCGATATAATCCTCTACAAGTCCGCTCTTTTCCCGTGTAACGGTATTATTCTGCCCCGTTTCAACCGTAATCTTCTCCCCTGCCTCCATATTGCACAAAAGCTTTAGATACTCCCGTGTATTAATATTGAAAATCAGCGGATTTTTCACCTCGCCTGTAGCTGTAAACGTAACTTTTATTCCTGTCTTTATAACGGATTTGTTAAATACATCCGCTATCAGAGATTTTTGCTTTATTCCAAAGCAAACTCCTTTATCTTTGGGAATGATAAGGGGAAAATGAAATCGGCCGGTCACGTTTGCAATTTCTACCAGCGTCTCATTTTTATCTCTCCAGTACGGCTCTGTGGCTGTCAACGATACCAGGTAGTTCTGTACCGCAGAAACTTCCGTAAACTCAAACTGCGGCGATTTCTCTACCCGCGCAGTAAGCAGCCTTGTAACTCCGCCGTAAAAATGTGTAATTGTCAACTCTGTCTTTGGCAGAAATATATTTATGAGATTGTCTCTCAGCTGCTGCATCTGATAGGTTGTCGCTGCCTGCATCTGGCCGATTATCTCCATATCGCGGGGCAGTACATAAGAATTGACAAGACTGGCGCCATCCTGGTCGAAGCCCTGGGATGTGATATTCTGAATCTGCAGGCGGTCAAAGCCCTTTGCCCTCTCTACCGTATAGGGAAGACTTGTCAGTTCCAGGGATATACTGCCCTTTGAAATAATTATTTTCCGGTCTGTTACCATAATTCTGCTGCCTCCCTCTGTGCTTCTTTCAGTTTTTTTGCCGCGTCCAGCGGATCATTTTCCAGCGCATAGATATTTATTTCCTGCTGTACCTCTATTTGCCTGCCTGACGGCTGCATATAATCCGTTCCCGCCTGCTGCCTTACTGCAGGCATTGAAGTATCCGGAAGCGCATTTGTTATTTTATCATCAATTCCCGCCATGGACTGCTGCCAGCCGATTATGTAGCCATCTCCCGACATTTCGCCCATGTATTCAAACTTTTTGGATGGGGAATTTATCTCCAGCCCTTCCCGTGCCGTGCTGACTGCCTGCGCTACCATTTTCTCAACGGCAGTTGTCACGGCATTGGTTCCTGACGCGATTCCCTCCGCCATACCCTCCGGTATCTTCCTGCCAAGAGACGTCCACTCAGATTTATTTATACCGATTTGTCCCGCTTTCAGCACCGCCGAACATAAGGACTCCACCTCCGCCGTTACAATATTCCGGTTATTCTTGATGCCCTCTGCAAGACCCAGATCTGTGCGTTCTCCCACTTTTTCAAATTCCCCGGAATATGTACCTATATCCAGCGCGTCCTCTGCCTCTTTTACAGTCCCCTCCGCCACGTCTCCGGCAGCTGCGTTAATCTCCTCTCTTGAGCTTTCAATTCCTGCCCGGAATTCCCCGGCCGCGTTCTGTCCTGCCTTCTCATAAGCTTCAGCCACCTTTCCGGCCGTATCGTCCGAAAGGACAAGGGACTCAGCAAACAGTTGATTCGCTTTCTGCAGTTCCTCGTCCGTCATTTCGGCAAATGTAGCTACATATCCGGCTCCTTCCGGGCCCAGCGCTGCCAGATGCTGCAGAAGTCCCTGATTGATTCCTCTGTCCGCCAGCTTCTCCAGGTTCTCCGCCCATTGTGTGATACCATCCACCTGGGACTGCATATTACTGAGCAGCTCCTTGGTTGACAGCTCCGCTTCACCCCGAAACTCGGCAAAGAGGTTTATCTGGCTTGTAACCGAATCGTATACGGAATTGTACATCTCCGTGACTGCATCCGTTACCTCTGTCTCCATGGTGCTGAAGTCTTCTGCTGTGGCGACTGCCTCCGCCCCCAGTTCCTCCGTTGCCGCCTGCGCTATATCCGTCTGTTCGGATATATATGACATAGTCTCGGCATATTCTTCGCCAAGCCCGTTAATTGTGGCTTCTGTTTCGCTTATTTGCTGCACCAGAATATCATAATTGCTTTTAATCTGATCCCTTACAAAATCCTGCTCCGTGTTATAGTACTCGACTAAATCTCCCTGGTTTTCTCTGATTTTCTCATAGGCCTTCGCGACATCCTCTTCTGCCTGCTCCAGTAATTTATACTGTTCTACTTCCTGGGCCCTCAGCTCTGCCAGTTTCTTCTCTGCTTCATACTGCTCTTCCGCTATTTTAGCAAGGTCTTCTCGCGCTGCTTCCGCCCTGGACATTGCCATCATTGCATCAATGTTTTTTTCAATGGCTTCCGTGGACATATTCAACTCCCCGGTCTGCTCATTGATCGCAAGATTTAATTCGGGAACAATCTGATTTAGCTGCTCCACGATCATTTTCATCCTGGTCTCTTCATCCCGGGTTTTATCTGTTTTCTCTGCCAGAGTTTTAAGCTCTTCGGTCAGTTTCTTCACCTGCGCGGCTTCAGACTCCATCTCCTCTCTGGACTGCTGCCTCTCTGATGCGCTGCTCTCATAGGCGGCATTCAATTCCCTGGTACCCTCAATCAGCTCCCAGGTCTTTTTCGTTGTTTCGTCCATTACCGGCACGCTCTCTTTACAGAGAAGGAAATAAGCGCCGACTGCTGCCGTCAATCCGACTACCGCCGTGACAAGTATCCCTGCCGGGCTTGCATCCATGGCCGCATTAAGGAGCCACTGCGATACGGTTGCTCCCTCCGTCTCCGTCTTGTACGCCGTCCAGGCAGCCTGTGCTGCCTCTATTGCAGGTCCCACCGTCTTCATCTGGAAATTTGCCGCTGCTATTCCGGTGACTCCTGCAATGATAAGATCTGCATTGTCCAAGATCCATGTGAAGGCGTCGATTACTACCGGAAGCGCATCCTCACCTGCATCAATGGCATTCTCCACAAACTCCCCCAGAGCCTTAGACATTTTATTGAGGGACACACCCAGATTTCCCCTGTCTATGGACTTCTGAAGCCTTCCCACCGCGTCCGTGGCGCCGTCTACGGCCTTTTTCATGTCGTCGTCAAATATTTCATAGGCAGAAATGCCAAGAGCCTCAAGGGAGGACTTTAATATAGTCACTTTACCCTTGAGGTTATTGTTCATGGTGGCTGCCATGTCTGCCGCCGCTCCGGAACAGTTCTCCAGTTCGGAGACCAGGTTGGCAAATTCTCCCCCGGTTCCCTTCAGCAGCGCATTTACCGCCGCAATATCCGTTTTGTTAAATATCTGGTTAATGATATTTGTTTTTTCGGAGGACGACATTCCTTCCATCGCCGCATCCATGTCCGTAAGAATGTCATTCAGATCCCGCATATTCCCGGAGCTGTCGTTTATCTGCAGTCCCAGCTCTTTGATTGCACCCGCAGCCTTTTCTGTCGGTGCAGAAAGAGACAGAATGACATTTCTCAAGTGAGTGCCGCCCTCTGCGCCCTTGAGGCCGACATTAGCCAGCACTCCAAGCTCCGCGTTCATTGTCACCAGAGACTGTTTCGTCATGGACACCGTGCCCGCACATACAAGCGTTGCCTCTCCCAGCTGTGCAATGCTTGTATTTGACTTTTGGGACGTCTTTGCTATTTGGTCGATATAATTATCCAGCTTGTCCGTCTCAAGATTTAACGCCGCCATGGAATCCGTTACCAAATCAGACGCATGGGCCAACCCCAGACTCCCGGCCGCCGCCAAATTCAAAACCTTCGGCATGGTTTCCGCCGATTTCCGCGCATTATATCCCGCCAGAGCAAGATAGTTTAATGCCTCCGCAGACTCTGACGCCGAGTATTTGGTTGTCTTCCCGCACTTTTTCGCCGCATCCTCCAACAGCTTATATTCTTCGCTTCCGGACTCGATTTCCTCCACAGTCATCCCCATAGTTGCCGCCACCTGGGACATGGAGTCCTCAAAGTCTGAACCCGTCTCTATGGCGCTGTCCGCTATTTCTTTGATTCCGGTCGCTATTTTCTTTACCCCTTCAATAATGACCTCTGATGCAAGATTCGCCTTCAGGACATTCCCGAAAATATTTGTTTTCGCGGATGCTTCCTGCGTCTCTTTCCCGTATTGGTCTATGGATACCGCGCATTTATCTGCAGCAGCTTCCGCCTCCGCCATATACTTATTCGTTGCATCCAGATCCGACTGCATGGCGTTCAATTCCGCCGAGGCATTATTAAGCGCTGTCTGATAAGACTTTGTTTTCTGCTCCGCCTTAGTATAGCCTGCTTCCGCCTGAGACAGCTTCTGCGTCAATTCGGCGATAACTTTTGTCTGGGCCTCCACAGCCTGGGAATTATCCTCCGAGCTTTCCTGCAGCGTCTCCAGCGCTTTCTTTTCCCGGTCAAGGGCTGTCTGCAATTCTTCAACTCTGCCTGCTGCCTGCTCCTGCTTCTGGGCACAGAATTCCATTGCCTTCCGGTATACTTCAACCTTCCCTGTCTGGCTGTCTATGGTTTTTGTCAATATTTCATGCTTTTTCGTCAGCGCTTCCAGGGAATTCTGCGAGGTCTTAAATTCAGACTGACACAGCTTCATTTCAGAGCGGAGCTCCGCCTGATCCGCCTTGATTGCTTTGAGCGTTTCCCGGAATTGCTTTTCACCTTCCAGCACTATTTTCCCGCCTATTGTTCCTTTTTCTGCCATTCTTGCCCACCTTTATTATATTGCGTCCAGGGTGCTTACCTCTTCCATCTCCATAAGCTTATACAGCCCCCGCTTTGTCTCAAAGTTATATTGCTTCTTATATGTTTCAAATAAGTCCAGCCAGAAGCCAAAATACTGAAATCCTACAGTTTTATGAGTGAATCCCAGCTTGGCAGCACCGATATACCGCAGCCAAAGGAAATCTACCGGTTTCTCTTCTTCTGTTCTTCCTTTGGCTATTATTTTTTTGTCTCAAAGCACCTCTTGAACTCGTCGTGCAGCATACGGCTGAGCAGTTCAAAAGATATGGTGCAGTTCTGCATTATGTAATCTTCCGATACCGGCACAAATTCCCTGCCCGTCTCCTCCGCCTCAATCGCCAGGCCCTCGTTTACCGCCTCCGGCAGCGCCGCTCTGATTGCTTTAATCGACGGCTCCACCTTATACATGAGCGGTTCTCCCTCTTTGTCATAGACCTGATCGCCCTTTTCATCTTTTTTAAATCGGTATCCCAACAGGTCACGTTCAAACTGGCTGATGCTCCCGTATCTTTCCTGTATTGTCTCCAACACATTCAAATCAATCTTGTAGGGATAGGTCTTTCCTGCTATCAAAATTCTTTTTAATCTTTCCATCCTTCAATTTCCCTCCATGCACAGAAAATCCCAGAGGCTGCCCGCCCCTGGGATCCCATTTTATGCATATGCCTTATTATACAAAGTCTTCCCCGCCGTTTTCCTCCTCTTCGCCGGTGCCGCCGCCCTGTTCAATCCCGCCGCCCGGCTCAGCGCCTTCTGCGCTGCCTGCATCTTCGTCTTCGATTTTTGTCAGGCCCATCTTGCCCAATATCCACTTGTCGCACTCCTCCTCAGTATTAAAGTAGGGGGATTTATATCTCCATTCTTTATTTTTATTACCCGTTGCCGTACCAGACAGGGTAGGGGTTGAAAACTGGATGGAATCTCCTTTCGTCTGGTAACTCTCCGCCCCTTCGCTGAATTTCACCTTTGTCAGGAAACAGGCCCTGTATATTTTTTCCCCATTCTTTACTTCCGCAGTAATGAACCCATAGCCCACATAACTGCCGGAATCCTCCGTGTTCTGAGTTTCTTCTCCTTCGTCTGTAATCTTATGCCCGAAAAGCAATTTAGCAGCCTTTATCGGAACCCTGTCAACGCCCAGCTCAACCTTTGCATTGCTGAACTCCTCCACCTGCTCTTTCAGCATATTGTCAGCGTATAACGGCGCACTGTTATAGTTCGGCGTTACAGATGTATTCATTGCTGATCCGCACTTGATCGCCCCCGAATATGTACCCGTCTCCACGTTATACTTTGCAATAATAGGTCTTGATAAACCGAAATTAGCCATTTCTGTTGTCCTCCTTATTTTTCAATCGTCATTGTGATGTTTACCGTAAAAATAGTCCGCCGTATCCGCTTGGTTCCTATCTTTGCAGTTTCAAGCCATGATTGGATATGCTCCACGTTAAAACCCCGCTTCTGCAGCTCCTTTTTCAGGGCTGCCTTGTCCCCGAAATAATCGTAATCCTGCGGCGTATTCATGCTTACCATGAGGTACGCCGTTTCTTCCTTTCCCTCGTTGTCAGCCACCAGCGTGTCCTGCTCATCCTCATAGGTAAAAGTAATGCTCTTTGCGGAACTGCCCTCGTAAATGTCCTGGGCCACCGGGTACCCGATTGCCCGCCCTGCTTCGATTAATAATTCATTTACTTTCACTGCCCACCTACTTTCCGGTTGAAAACCTCCTGCATCTTATCCATAACCGCATCCCGGACGGAATTGACCGCAGATGTGATAAATGGCTTTGCCGGCTGCTGCCCCGCTATCCCGTATTCCTTCCAGATGGCTTTCAGGGCATTAGATACCGGGTATTCCCTGCCTGATACCTTATGATGGTATTTCTTTTCCTTGGAATACCCTGTCGGGCCTACATTTACAATCCAGGCGTCTGTCTTCGTTTTCTTCGGCTTCCTGGCGGTAATGGACTCCACAAGCTCGGAATCCCCTTCGTGTTCAATTACCCTCCTGCAGCTGTCCTGCATGGATCTCTCCAGCAGCGGCGCCGTCTCCTTAAGGGCCTCCTCTGCAATCTCATCAAAATCCGCTTCCAGCAGCTCGGAAAGGAAATCATCCGGAAAATTAACCTCAAATGCCGCCACTCACTCCACCTCCTGTAAAGATAATTCCAAATGCCTTGGCTTCGTCCATGCCCGCACAATTTTATAAGTGGTTCCGTCGTAGACGGCCAACAGCGGCCGCACCGTCTTCCCTTCCACGGTTACGGCTGCTGCCTTATAGTCATCCTTGTTGACAATGGCAACCGTCTCCACCTTCATTCCCTCGTGTATCGCCTGATAAAATTCCGTTTGTCTGGCTGATTTTATCTCCGCCATGACTTCCAGGGCATGTCGTTCCTTTTCCTGCGGAAAGCCGCTTGCATTCAGCTCCGTGATAACGGTAATCAAAGTAATTACCTCATTCTTCATTTCCTCCCGGCTCCTTTATCGTCGATTTGCGCAGATTATCCTGTTGGTATTGGAAAGCAGACCATTGTCTCTCTGTCATGCTCTCGTCGTCCATCTTATACAGGCAGTATGTAATGACTGCATCCTCCACCAGAGGGTTTTCCGATTCCGCCAGAACGGCAGGAACGCCCGAACGGATTAACTCCGCCCGGGCTGTCAATATATTCCTGCGTATTGTGGCCTGCAGCTTTTCCGCCGCTGCCTCAGACAAACGCAGCGCTTCCGCCACCGCTTTTTCTATGTCTGTCAAGGTTATTCCTCCTGTCCTTATTCTGCGGGCTGGTTATCACCGCCTGCATTCTGCCCTTTGGCAGTCAGGGTTACCACTACGAAGCCTTCATGTACGATAAGGTTTCCGCCAACCATCACCTCTCCCATGATTGTCAGAAGCCCTTCCGCAAATTTATAGTCCCTTGATACTTCAATGGTATAGTCTCCGAAAAGACCCACCTCAAAGTTGCGGGGATCGCCGTACAGCATGGTTTGTACAGGCTTCGCGCCCTGCTCTGCCTTGGAGAGAGACTGCAGACTCCCCAGCAGTGTATACGGCACAATTGTGCCTCCGTCCTTGATAGTACCGCAGTTTGCATTGCCGGGATCCGCTGTAATCTCATAGACAGGCTTTTTCTCGTTTTTGCCGCGCACCTGGCCGAAAGCTGACAGATCTTCCTTGGTGAGGTACAGTCTGGCGCCTGCCCCGATCTCTTCGGAGCCGCCGTAGGAAAATACAATATTACGGAGAGTGTCCTCCTTAATTTCTGCCGTATTTACATTCAGCGTTTTGTATATCTTTTCCTTGTCCTTATTCTCCGCGGTTTTGATGCCGAAGAAATTCTTGCCGTCGCCATTGGCTATGTATCCGGCAAGCTTCCGCCTCAGCGCCTTGAGCGCCATGGCACGAACCTTCTCCTCGTATGCAACGGGATTCAGGCGCTTGATATTCTTGCTCACATACGCCGTTACACTGATGTCTGCGGGCTGAATCATGGCAATTGCAAATTTCGGCTCTGCTTCCGCCTGCGCTTTGCCGTCCTCCCGCATCCCTGCCGTAAGCTCCTCCACCACATAAGGCTCTTCATAGGCTGTCAGCCCGGTCAAATCCTGGGTATATACCTGGTCTACAATGGAGGAAATCCCTTCCATATTGTCCCTGATTGTCTTACCTGTATCGGTGGGCTGCGTCAGGCTCCCGGTTGCCAGCGTCAACGCTCTGGCTCCTCCGCCCATGAAATTCCTGACCTCTTCCGCGCTGATAGTCAGGCGGCCGCTCTCCTGCACCTTTGCCGCTCTCGCCTCACGGTCATCCTCTGCCGGGCCTGCTTCCGGCTTATCCTCTTCCGGCGCCATATCTTTGAGCCTGCCTCTCACATTAAGCTTTCTCTGCAGCATGGACTTTTCTGTTTCCAGCGCCCGCTGCTCCTCTTCCAGCTCCGCCAGCCTTTCCTCTGTCAGATCCTCTTCCATCTCTTTGAGGATGGCTGCTGCCCGTTCCTGAATCTCTTTCAACCTTTTTTCCATGTTCCTTCTCTCCTTTACATTTTTAATAATTTGGTTTTTAATATCAATTTCCGCTTCCGAAGTTCAGCCGCCGCTTCACGTTTTCTTTTCTCCTGAGCCTCCAGGATGAAGTCCTTCCTTGCTTCGATTGATGTATCATCATAGGCGGGAATATCTACCGCAGAGACGTCATAAAGCCTTTTTACCCTTCTGACCGTCCACATCCGGTTTTCCTTGTCATAAGCCTCTTCTCTTATTGAGAACCGGAAGCTCATCCTGTCTATATAACCGCCTTTGATTTCTTCATATAACTTTCTGCCCTCTTCGGTGCCGCCAAGCTCCGCCCGGATAAAAAGGCCTTCGCTCCTGACTTCCAGCGTCAGCGTCCCGTTTCTGGTCCTTGCCATGACCTTACCGGCATGATTGTAATTAAAAATTACATCATCCATCTTCGCCTCTTCAAAGGCTTTGTCATCTATCTGTTCCCTGTATTCGTGCCCGTCATACTCAAAAAGCACCGTAGGTGAATTGAATCTGACCGCGTAGCCTTCTACAATCATCTTCTCCTTCTCTTCACCTTCCAGCTGCCGCGCCTGTACCTGAAAGGTAATCTCCCGGCTATTTGTCTTCTTCCGCTGGCTCTGCACCTTTTCCGGCATCTGTGCCGCCGTCATCTTCTTTTCCTGCATCATCTTTTCCTCCCTGATATTTATCCTGATTTTCGTCTTTTACATAATTAAGGGAAATCTGCCGCTCGTCCCCGCCCTCTACCGGGGGCAGACCCAGCAGCTCTCTTCTTTCATTTGTAGTCAGATCTCCCGTCTCCCGGGTGATTGTCAGAATCTGCACAATGGAGCTGACCGACATCCCCATCGTCACCCCGCCTGTCATTATCATCTTGTTTCCGCATTCCCTCTCATGCTTTGTGTAATACACAGCTGATACGGCCTCCGCGAACAGATTCCAGATCGGCTCTATCTTGCCCTCCTGCCAGGCAAGTCCCTCCTGTTCGGAATAGCAGTTCTGCACGATTTTTTCCGAGGTTCGCAGGTAAGTATATATCCTGTTATTGATTTCCTTCATCTGCGCCGCATTTGCCGCATTTGGCGAAACATCCAGCTTTTGAAAGTCCTCCATGGAGTCTATTGCCACAATGCCGCCGTTCTGGGCCGCTGCGCTGAACCTCTCGGCAAAAGTATCCTGTCCCTTCCGTACATCCGCCGGATCAAGCATTGCCTTTTTTTGTTTAATCAGGCCCCTGACCTTATTTGAAACTGTCAGAGACTCAATGAAGCCGTCATCTGACGCCTTGGACATATCCAGTATTTTATATACCGGCTGATTGCCGTCGCCGGAAGCCAGACGATCATTGTAAAATTTCCGCATGATGATGCAGCACTCAAGGGGCAGCGCCCGGGTCTCGCCTTCGTAATCCGTGAATTCTATGGCGTATCCTCCGCCCTCTACCTTCTTAAACTCATAGCTGGTATAATCTACCGGATAAATGGCCCGTGGACTGGAACCATCCCAATCCACATAGGCAACGGCCGTTGTCTTCGTCTCCAGGTTGGCAATCATGCGGTATTTAAATTCGGTTCCCGTCATAATGTCATTTGGCCGCTCATTCAGGAGCCGCGCCATTTTGTCATTTCCGATTACCTTTGCAATTCTCCCCTCTTTGTCCATCACAACGGCCTGAAACTTCCCTTTTGCCCCGTGTGATGCAATGGCGTCTACCGTCGCCCGGAATGTGTCGTGGTACCATGCTTCCCTGTCAAACGGAACGCTTCTGGCCTGAAATCCAATGTAGCGGCCCATTTTGGTGCGCAGGTTTTTCATTAAATTCGTAAAAAATCCCATTTTGCCCTCCTTACTTTATCCATGCCAGGTAATCCTCCTCGTTCTTTTTAAAGCAGGTGTACGCGTTCAGCAGGGACACCATGCCGTCTATCCTCCGGACAGTGCTTACCTTCACCGGCTGTATTGACTCTATTCCGTCCTTATTTGCGGTTTTCTTTGCAGTATTGGACAGACACCACCGGAGCATTGGATTATTGTTGTAAACAATCCGCTTTTCCTGGAACATTCCCCCCAGCTCCTTCATGGGATAAGTCCAGGTAAAGGGGCCCTGGCGGATCTTTTCCATGTTGAAACCGTAAGACTCCATCTCTTCCCTCCAATATCCGGAGAGCGCCGCATCATAGCCGATATACAGAGGCCGGATGTTGAATTCCCGTACCATCATCAAAAACCATTCCGTCACGGCGTTGAAATCTACCGTAGCGCCCTCGCTTACCGACAGCCAGCCGTCCTCCGCCCATTTCCTGTAGGGAGCTTCCCTTTTGTCCGAAACCTCTCCCTGATTTATCCTGCGCTTGGGAATAAAATATTTTTGGAGTACAAAAAACCGGGAATCTCCCGGTTTTCGAATCAACAATGTTGCACAGGTCAAGTCTGTAGTGCTGGAAAGGTCACAGCCTCCCACAGCGTAGGAGTTTCGCAGAAAATCCATGTCCACTACAGTCTTGTTTGTTATCGTTTCCAGCGACAGCCAGCTCTCTGCAGAGTTCTCCGCTATGTTAAAATCCTTTGTCAATACCGTCGGCAAAAAGGTGGGGTCAACATGTGCTCTTCTAACAAAATCATGGAGTACCGTATATTTTTTGATCTTCCCCAGACCGGGATTTGCCTTTGCCCAGCACTCCGGTGCTTCCCATTCCTCCCGCTTGTCCAACTCATAGATGAGCGGAAGGAGTTTTAAATCCTGACACCCCGGCAGCCACATAGCTACATTTGAATCGTACTCATACTGTGTATCGAAAAAGCCGTCCCTTAAAGTCCCATTTGTTGAAATCAACCAGGCCAGCGGCTGACTCCTGGCAGACTGTGACTGTATCATGACATCATATATTTTTCGATTCTTCGCCTCATGAAACTCATCCAATGCAAAGAAATGTGTGTTCAGGCCGTCCATTGTTGACGTATTCGATGCAAGTGCTTTGATATGACTCATAAATGCCTCTATGTATATATCTGACTGCCTTTTACTGGAAACCGCCGCAAGTGCGTTAGACTGTTTGCGCATATTCACACATTCATTAAATATCTGCATTGCCTGATCCTTTTTATTTGCAACGCAATAGATTTCTGCCCCATATTCTCCGTCATTTAAGGCCACATCCCACTCTACTGCCGCTGTCTCCGTAGATTTCCCGCATTTACGGCCTCTATAATCATCTACCTCCCTGAACCGCCTAAGATTCGTTCCCTTTTCTACCCAGCCGAAGACAAGCTGCAGTTTTGCCTTTTGGAACAGTTCAAACCGAATCAGCTTTTTAGCGCTGCTACCTGTGTCTCCCTTTGAGAGCTTACAGAATTTTTCCATAAAGCCAATATGGTGGCTTCCCCGCTCCGGGTCAAAATAATACGGAAAGTCTTTCGGGGGATTCCTGATAAATTCAACTTCCCTCTCATATACTTCCCGCACCTTTGCTGATACTACTTCATCTCCGGCGTGAATTGCATCCAGGTAAACCTCCGGCCAGCTCACGGCACTCATTGCTTTAAAGCTGCCACATAACCGAGCAGCTCCTCCGCCGGATCCGTCTCCTCATCCTCGTCGCTCCAGTCCACTCTGTCCGGAAGCAGCTCGCACAGCTGCTTCACAATCCGGGAATAGGTATTAACCATCTTGTCATAAACCTCCACGGCGGAGCTCTTCTTTATCCCCTTCTGGTTGGCGCCGTTCTGGTACTCCTCAATCACACCGTCCCGTCTGATAATCTCCCTGGTTTCTTCCAGTGTCACCGACTGAAAAGCGGCTTCATCTATTAATTTTTCCACCAATTTCAGCTTGGTAGTTTCTATGTTTTTAAAGATTTCTCCAAGCCGCTTCTTTTCCTTTTTTATTTTGGAAATTCGCTGTTTTTCGGAATAAATCTGTATAGATTCAGACATCTTACACCCCCCTTTACCTACACCCCTCATGCGCGCGTTACCCCGGTCAGTTACAAAGATGAGATGCTGTCGGTCTTCACGACCGCGATTTTTCAATACTCCCCCCGGGGGGGGCAGCGGCCCTGACCGGATAGCCATCCGCATCAAAAACTATATCTTCCAGAATCCCATATGATTTCTGTTTCATTTCCCGGGTTATCCGTTTATGACACCGGCTGCACAATGATCGAAGGTTCTTCGGATTAAGTGTTATCTGCGGATTATTTATATTTGCCTCCGTCAATTCCTCAATGTGATGAACCTCCTCCGCCGTCCTGTGGCATCCCGGCTCCGTGCACCGGAACCTGTCCCGTTTTAAGATTGCCTGGCGCTGCGTCTTCCAGACCGCTGAATTATAAAAATCCTTGCTCCAGTCCTTTGCCATTGCTTTCTCCTCAAACAATAGAATTCACGCTTCGCGAAAATTCTATTGTCATGAACAAAAGAGGCAGGAACCCCTTTTGTCCCTACCTCACTGATTACACAATATCACAGAACCTATATGCAAATCTATGAACTTTTATGCAAATTTATGAACTTTTTAAAATTTATTGGATTTTTAATTCCCTTTTCAGCGCAGATGTCAATATGGCGGAAAAATTTACGCCCGCCTTTTCCGCTTCAAAATTCAGCCATGACGGTATTGTACAGTTCTTTTTTACTGACTTCATATCATTCTTCCTGCGATACTCTGCAAAATCCACATCAACAAGCGTTACTATATCTGTCGCCGATTCTGTTTTTACACTCGATATTGCCGTCGGCTCCGGCAGCGTCTCTCCCTCATCTTCCATATCTATGCCCATGATGCCTATTGCATCCCTTGCCATTTCGATAGCTTCTGTCAGTGTGTCGCCTTCAGTATTTATATTAAAATCCGGAATATATACCACATAGCCGACAGTATCCTGCATTAAGATAATTGGATAAGAATTTTTCATAAAAAGCACCTCCCTTTACAGACTTATTTCAGGCCACGCCTTCTGATAATAGCCTTTGCCAAATTTTCTTTTATCTCATTATGTCTGGGAACGCTCTCACGTTCTGCTCCCTTTACATAAATATCATGATCCGAACCATGCCGTTTTAATTTCCATCCGTTACTCTCCAATAGCTTGATGAGGTCTTTTGTTTTCATTTCCTGCCCTCCTTACGCCTATAATTATACGCCTATTGTGCGTATTAGTCAACGACATTTTCAATTTTTTCAAAGATATTTGAAAACTTCTCAACCGCTTCCCGCTTCACACTCCATGCCCACCTGTAACTTTTCCCCATTTCCTCCGCTATCTGCTCCAGTGTCTTACCCTGGATGTAATACCGCAGCATCACCGTCTGCATCCTTGGTCTTAGCTCTCTGATGATAGCCCAAGCCAGATCCTGCTTTGCTGTCAGTTTCCTGATGTGTTCCTCCAATTGACTTGTAAGATCCGCTATTTTCGGTATTTTCTCTTCCATCATGTTTCGGGATCCGGATGACTGCACCTGAATTTCTTTGTAATGTACCGCCGTATCCGTAAGCCGGGACTCCTCTATCGCGATCTGCTCTTTTAAGGATTGAATTAAGCTATTAATCTCCCTGATTTCATCTAAAAATTCTTTTCCCGAATTTCTATTTCCGCCCATGCACCCTCCCTCCTTTCCGGCGGCAGACCAACCGCCGCCGTTTCCCGTGATGAATCTTGTATAAAAATGGTTAATAGTTACCTGATGGCTTTTCGCACCGTTCGAACTCTATCACATACTCGCCGTGTGACCCTCTTTCTGTCCTCCAGTATTGCCTGCACCATTTCGGTGTTAAATAAAATTGGTCTCTCTTTCTTGTACATATGCCTCTCCCTTCCGCATTACTGCATATCCATTGTTTCAAGTCCTGTATCTAAAAATCGGAATCCTGCTGCCGGGCCAGCTTCTTTACCTGAGCCTGACTCTTTACCCGGCCTCGACGCCTGCTGCCGGACAACCGGAATATCCTCCTCACCCAGAAAGTTTTTTCCGAAAATCTGCCGGAAATCAAGTTCCGGCCACCTTTTCTCAAAGGCTTTCTGAGCCGCCTTTTTGAGAATCAGCGCATTTACAGCATTCCGGTGTACCGCTTCCCGCCCCTCCTCATGATGCGCCATGCAGAGATATACCTTGAGCCCGTATTTCTCGGACAATCTCCTGTTTGCCGTGCCAAAGATAACATGATGCTCCTGGGTCTGCTTTTCCGAAAAGTCAGAGTGGAGCATCATGCACAGATAACAGGTATGGTCCTGCTTTTCCTGCATGATGCTTCTCATCTCAATCCTCCAACGTATCGGTCTCCATAACGGTTTTCTGTACCTGCTTACTCATCCTCTCCATCCTCCTTTGCATATAATATCATCAGGGTTTCAATGGCTGCTGCCAGGTCAATGGCCGACTTATAAGCATTTTTTATCTTTTTCATGGATATGTCTCCGGTAGCTGCGTCTGCCCTGGTATATTCGGATACAAAATTTGTCAGGAATATTTCGCTCGCCAATATCTCGTCCCACACTGCCGCCCCATTCGGAATACAGGCCCGCTCCTCCGGCTCGTCATCCTCTGTTGTATCCCGATCCTCTTCCCGTTGCGACGTCGCAACAGAATTGTCCTCCTCACCTTGGTTTTCTGCGGTTTCTTTGACTTCGGTCACATTGATTTCCGGCTTTTCCGCAGGCTTCTGCTCCTCTGGCACGCCTGCTGCCTCTTTCGCTGCCTCTTCCACCGGTTCTTCAACAGGTTCCACAATGCCTGCATTTTCAACCTTTTCCCTCTTTTCGGGTTTCCGTTGCGACGTCGCAACGGAAGCACCGGCGGAGCCCGCCGCATTTTGACTTTCTGCGGTTTCTTCATCCCCGCCATAATATGCTCCGTGGACGTCCGCCTCCCCTGCCTCGGTGATGTCCGCATAAATCGCATATACTTCCAGAAGCACGCTGGCCCATTCCATTGTCTCCGGCTCCGGCGCTGTAAGATACTTTATCTTTACCCCGGTATTGTAATCATACATAAACATAAAGCAGAGGCCCTTCTTATGGGTTCCGTAGCCTGACGGGTTCATCAGCTCCACTGCTGCCTTATAATCCACATTGCGTATCGCCGCGATAATGCCATTGAGCATCTCTTTCTTATCCCGAAAATAATCAGTCAGGCATTTCTGCAGGGGCGTAAGTGCCTGCGCAGCTCCTCCGGGGTCCCCTGCTCCGGACTCTAGGGCCGGCACCTGCTGCCGGGAAAAATTCTTTAACTCCCGGATTTCGTTCACCGTTGTCCGCTCTGTAATCAGGCTGCATTCCGCATCTGTGAGAGTAAGCATCTCCGCAAGCTTACTGCTGCCGATTGCCCTGTACTCCTCTTTCAGCTCCAGAGAGTTCCCGCCCTCCGAAAATTTCTCGTTTATGGCGATAAACCTTGATGTGCTGCTTTTACTGAGTCCATATTCCTTCAGCGCAAATTCAAATATGTTCGCCGCTCCGTCCAACATCCCGGAATCTCTAATCTGCTTCAACCGGAATCCGATATGTACAAAGTTTCCGGCTGTCTCCTGGAGCTTTTGCCTGATGTCTTCTTTCCAGGCAAGCCACTGATCCAGTGTAATCTGCTGCATTTCCTCCATTTTCCTTTTCCTCCTGCTTTTTTATGTAAGTCTTCAGCTCCTGCAACGCCCGCCTATAATACACAGCCACGGCCACATTCTCCTTTATTTTGACCCTGCATACCTGCTCTACACCAGCCTCCCCCTCATATCTCCATATTTCAATTAAACCGCTTTCGTACAGGCTGAAGCAGGCATTCATCCGGAGATTGTACCGCTTCCTGGCAGGCTCATAGACCTGGTAAAAATTTTTCACTGCCTCTTTGTATTCCCGGTTATCCTCTTCTGCCACCGCATCCTCCTATCCGTAATTATGCACCCGCTGCAAGACTTTCGTCTCTGGCCTTTTCTGCAGCATCTTGCGCGTTCTTCTCACATTTCAACCTGGTCTCGTAAGCGTTCAGCCATTTCTGCATCCGGTTCCTGTCCGGCTGCCTATTATGAGTTCCTTGCCACTGGATGATCCTTCTGTGCCGAACGTGAAACTCTGCGGTTATATACGGCAGCTCCGGGGACTCTTTTTTTCTCAGCATCAAAATAATGCTTGTCTGCTCATTATGATTCCTCAGATAATTGTCACCGCCTACACAGTGATGCAGAATCCTGCCCTCCTGTACAATCTCCGTTGCGGATCTTGCCGGACGGATGATAAAATCATCATCCTCGTACATAAAAATGGTTCGGAGCTTCCTATAATTCTTCCGGATGAGAGGAAACTTTTCCTCTACTGTTTTCTTTATCTTGTCATATTCCTCTTTATTCTGTTCTTCTACCATCTTCATATGTGCCTGGGCCAGATTTCTGGGCCTCTGATATACTGTGTTACTCATATCGTAACCGTTCTGCTCCCGCATATATAAATAATCAAAGTAGGTTCTGGCTGTCTCCCTGAGGACGCCTATAGCATGGGAACAGTTTGTGCCGTATTCGCAGCCTGCGTATTTGGCAATCAGGTTCAGGGCTTTCTGCAGTGTCATGATCCTGCATACCCGCTCTATATTTGTCTGGGCGGTCTGAAGCTCCGCAAGCGCCAGCGTCTGTTCCTCTGTCCAGTTCTGTTCCATCCTGTTTTCCATCTGCAGCACCTTTAAGAGATCCAAATTTCCTTTACACGCTATAAGCTGCTTCACCTTTTCCTTTCGAATGCCCAGAAACTTGTCCGGCCTGTGCGCATTCTCGTCTGACACAATTCCGTAATGGTATTGACACAATTCTCTTACTACACCATACAGCCTCATTTTTACCAGCATCTCGATTTGCGGCGTATACAGATAACGTTCCAGGTAGTTTCTTGCGTTTACATTACCGATTTCTGCTGCGTAGAGCTCTATTGCAGAATACTGCAGGCAGGTCCCTTTAAGACTATCCGCAAAACCAGGATACAAAGGAGCCTCTGTTAATGTGATGTTGGAAAGGCCGTATAAATTGCAGTCATCCCAGAAGTCTTCGCCTTTGCACCAGTCATGCTTATGGTAATCTGTCTGTATTTTCCCGTCGTTTATATATACTCTGGCAATTTCCATACCTGACAGTATTTCCCTGGCTCCTACCATGTACTGTTCCCCATTAGCCTCCGCATCCTCTATCAATTGATAACCCTTTGTCAGCTCAATGTAACGTATGACTACCCCCGTCTCCTTGTATTTATCAGCCTTGTACACATGTGTAAGCTCTTCGTAGCTGCCTTTTGCTTTCCCCTGCTGCTTGTATGTCCCCCTGGCTCCACACAGCGGACAGGTTCCTATACTCTTGTCCCGCGGCTCCGGAATATACTTTTCATGCTGCCCCTCATAGGTATCCTTAACCTTCCATCTTCCTTCGGCGACTCCTCCGCATTCCGAACAGCAGATTGTGGCCCTCGGCCCCTTTTTCCTGTAATACAGGTAATGCCGGTTCTTAAAGAGCGTCTCTCCCGCCCAGGACAGAATCTCCTGCTCCGGCAGCTCCGGCGTGTTTGCCAGCCTGTCCTTTAACGCCTGCTGCCGCCGCTCATATTTTCTCGTACGGGCCCGGCTCTTTTCCTCGCTGCGAATAGTTGTTTCTTTGCTTTGGATATAACTCCACCACATTTTGCCAAACTGCTTGTCAATATACTGTTTGTCAGCATCTTTAAAAAAGCTTTTGATTCTCTCAAAATCCGCGTCACTGTAAAGAATATTCTGCTCCGCCTTTTCCTTCCGGTTTGTACTGACTCTCTGATCCCATATCAGCGGGGTTGTGCTCCAACCCTCCCCCTCTATTTTTGCTCTTGTCCAGATTCCCTCCGCAGGGAAATAATTTCCGAAATCCTTTTTGGTAAACGCAATTCGCACAAGCGGCTCTTCTCTTGACTCTTTGCTGTTTTTGTAGACTTCAATGAAAAGGTGCCTCTCATGAGCCACGTTTTTGATTGCGGTTCTGCATACAAATCTCACATTTCCCTTTCTGCTGGTCTTCGGCAGTCCCAGATACTCAATCCGTTCAATCGCTTTCTTTTTCATGACGCCCACCTGCTTCCCCAAGATAATATTCCGTAATGATCTGCTTCGCGGTACCTATGCCGGGAATTCCCAGGGTACACTTGCTTGCTTTCACGCCTGCTGCCTTCATAATTTTCTCATCAACAGGAATCTGGTGATTGAAGCTCCAGGCAAGCAATGCCCCGATGCAGCCCTTGAGGCTTTTCTCTTTGCTTCTGACCGCATGAGACATGGCCTCATCCTCAAAGCATCTCGCTTTGATGTATTCCGCCCAATCCGCCATGATTTCCCTGGCCTGCATGTCCGCTGCTTCCACTTCTATCTTTCCGATAGCCGCAGACATGGCGTCGCACAAATAGAGGATGTCTCCCTCCAGAAACACATCTACAATATCTTCATCAATCCCGTTCTCCCGGGCCAGTACCCGGATGCTCTCCGTATCCCCTTCTTTTCTCAGGTTGACAGCCGTCTCATTGATTTCCGCAGCTGAATCAAATTCTCCGAATCTCTTATACATATTTTTTCTTCCTTTCCCTTTCTGCCTCGAATTTAAACCATTTGCTGTACGCATGGTATTCCTTGATATGGATTTCCGTGTGGCGGCAGCCGGTAATCTGATCCAGCTCCTGCCACATCTCGCTGAATGCTACCGGCTTCCCTTTTCTGGTTTTCCAATCGTTTCTCTTCCAACCGGAAATCCAGTTCATGGTCCAGCCTGCTGCCACAAATGTAGATTCCGTGTATATGTGGAGTTCACAGCCAAGCCTGATGCGCCGGGCTGCTTCCAGAAGGACAGTCAGCTCCGCCTGGTTCTCGGTGACCTGCTCCAGCTGAAGCTTTTTCCCCGCAGTGGCCGGTCCCTTCCGCGTCTCCGTCTCCAGAATATACCATGCGGCCCCGTTTCCCAGGTTCACTCCCCTGACGTCCGTGTATGTGTAGATGTTTACCCTGTCCAACTGCCTCCACCTCCTTCCTTGTCTGCTCTGATTATTTTTATAAGTGTGTAGGAAAAGTACTCGTAGCCTGTAAATTCTGATATGCCCTCCCGGACGGACTCTTTATCCAGATAGTACCCGGCCGGCAGCCTGATGCTCTTCGTCCGGAAGCTGTCAGCGTAAACGACTTTTTTCTTCGGCACCGGGCGGCGGAGGTTCCGGGAAGGGTTCCAACGCTTTCCGATAAGCTTTCCCTCCGTCTCCTCTGTCTTCGCCGCGTACTTGATAAAGTAAGCAGCTATCTTGGCATACTGCCCGTCGCTGTTCAGGGGATCCAGGTGGATGCCTCCGAAGGGCCAGCACTCCAGGAGCATGTCCGTATCCACCTTGGACATGATGATGTGGACGTGGCGGCCTCCCCGCTTCCCGATCTCCTTGACATATATGTACTTCAGCTCCCGGCCCTGCTCCCGGAAAATCTGCCTGAGCTTTTTGAAAAATGCGCTCATGGCCTTCTGAATCTCCCTGCTTCCTGCCGGGTAGTGCATTTTATTAAAGTCCAGCCTCACCAGGCTGTCACCGTCCCGGAAATTTTCATTCATCAATCTCCGGAGCTCTTTTTCTGCCTTTCGATTGTTTACTTTTTTCTGGGCAGCGGAGGAGGGCTTCTCCTTTTTGCTTCTCTTCTCCCCCTTGGCGTGATAGCGGTACGAATAATATTTACAGACTTCGTATGTCTTTCCTGCCACACATGTCTCGATGATGTATGGCATGGCATTTTCTCCTTATCCGGTCCTAAAGATAATAACTTTAGCAAGATACTAAAAGGGGCAAAATCCCCTTATTTTTCTTGACTTTTCCGCCCCATGCCCTTATACTATATGTAGGTGGTTTAGTATAAGGGCATAGGGTTACGGCTGGCGTTTCGACGTCGGCCGTTCCTTATTCTTCTTTTTTGATTTCTTCCAACTCGAAGAATTCCACTCCCTCAAACACAAAGCTCAGCCTCCTTTCTTTTTCGCCGTCCGCATAACGATCGATTTCCTCTTTGACAGGAATCCCCAGCAGCCCGGCAATCCTTCTTATGCACCGGAACAGCTGCACTCTGTCAGGGCCGGTGCATATTTGCACTCCCTCTTTGGCGGCAAGCGTTGCCAGGTATTTCCGTTCCGTATGATTCGCCGCCAGTCTGAACAGCAAGTTCTTTACCGTTTCCTTTTCTTTTTCTTTTTTCGTTTTTGCTTCATTCATAGCTTCATTCCTCCGTCCATTCCGACGCTCCCCTGGCGGACGTTCCCGCCATGACTGCCCCGGACACTATCATTGCCACCGGAATCAGTACGGAGCGGCTGTCAATGCTTGCGACTCCCAGACACACCAGCACAATACCGGCGCCGCTGATTACTTTCCATACAACCCTCACTTGTCTGCTCCTCTCCGCTAATACTTCAGCAACTGGCTTATCTTCTCCGGCGGCGTATCCCATTCGTGGAAAATGATTATGGCCTCCTTTATATCAAATTTATGGGTTGTCAGACGGCTGTTAAATGCCTGCTGCGTGATCCCCAGAAGCTCTCCCATATCCGCCTGCGTGAGTCCCCTGCTCCGCATTTCTCCGATAAGCCATTTTGCAAAGTCTGCTGCCATATACTCCTTTTTCTTGAGCGGTACCCTGGGCATGTCCTTCACCTCCTCAATAATCGTCCTCTATGCACTCATCCGCCGAAGTGTAATACTCTCCGTCATAGCCGCCCGCCATAAGGCGGGCGTAACAGTCATTACACACCAGGCGGAAGGTGATACCATGGCAGTCCTTCGTGTACTGCATCTCATCCCGGTATACTTCTTTCTCACAGACAGGACAGATTCTCCGCTCCCTCTCCTCATACCGGCAGTCTCCCCCTGTGGCCTCCAGCAGACAAAGCCGCTCGCCTGCCGCTGAGATGTGGCCGTATTGGCATGTACTGCATTTCTTCCAATCGCCCATGGCGCCCTCCTTTATCGCTATTTTTTTGTAAAATCAATCTTTATCTTGGCATCAGGAAACTTGTTCCGGAATTTCCGCGCAGTTTCAAACAGTTCTTCCCAAGTTTTTTCCCTCTCTTTCTCCACGAATTCGGGAGGAAGCATCAATGTTCTTTCCTCTTTATGTATCGTAATCTCAACCGACTCGGAATTCCTTATCTTTGCAAGACTATCTGCAATACTATGTAAAACATGAGAAATCGCCTGTTCCGGCTTGCCCTCATTGACATAATTCAAATCAGTCTTTCCTGCAATGCCAACCCTGCTCCAGTCTTCATGCAGCATATCCGACAACTGAACGCTTAACCACTTCATCAAGTCTATCTCCTGCCTGGTCGGATCAAACTCACAGTGTGTCGCTCTCCGTATCAGTTTTTCCAGCTCGCCATATGTATGCGCCTCTGCCTTTAAGTCCGAATACATCTGTTTTGCATATTCTTTTAATTCGTCTCCTCTTATACTCATTTCCCTTTTCTCCTCTCTATAATCTTTTGTTGCATTTGCCCATTGTCTCCTCTATACTGTCTGTACAGGCTCCCGCCAGAGCTGAGTACAGAAGAAAGGAAAATTTATTTTATGCAGGGAGACATTTTTATCTGCCCCTTTATGAGTACCGACCAAACCAAACAACGCTGCTATAAAATGTGTGCTTTGAGTATTAATGGGCAATGTTCTTTTAAAGTTATTGCTGAAAAAATAAATGCTTCAAGGCAAACTCCAGTTACAAAAGACAGCAAATAACTTTTCTGTTTGGGAAACCATTTTGAGCGTTTTTTTGCTCAATCTGGTTTCCCTTCTCATCCTGCTCTCGGTTTTCTTCATTAAAAGCAGGACTATGTCTCCCATTTTGGCCGTCATCTCTTCCCTTTTCTTCTTTATCATTAAAGTAGGGTTTTTCTGTTCAGCTATCGTGGGCAGAACAGGCGGCGCCTGAATTTTACTACTGTATTCCATCATCTCTTTTTTCACCTCCGTTAATGCGTGCGTCCCAGATTAACTCTTTAACCTTTTCGATCATGTCAGCTACATATTTGTCTATTTCGATAAAGGTTATTCTTGCTGATAAATTGCAGCAGATTACAGATGTAATGATTGCATACCCAATAGCCGCTTATATAAACTTTATAAATTTTATGTAAGCGGCTATTCTCACTATAATTACAGCAATTACCAGGCCTACTGCCACTATCCAACTAGCTACAAGGACAAGTTTCTGCCACCATTTCATGATGCTCTTCTCACCTTCTCTCTTATGCTGGTGCCCGCAACTTTTCATTTTCCGCCTCCTTCAGCTTTCGGCCATTAATATTTGTTGCATTTGCCCATTGTCTCCTCTATACTGTCTGTACAGGCTCCTGCCAGAGCCGAGTACAGAAGAAAGGAGGAAATCATATATGCACGCTACAATTAACTTTTCAGACGGGTCCACTGTAACTGTTAATGAAGAATCTATAATTCGTCCGATTATACCTTCTTCAGACGAAAAGGGCCCTACCGCAGGGTATTTAGAGCCAGTTCCCGCTGAAACTCATGTACACTATGGTTTAACGTGGTGGCTTTTAGGAATATTCTGTCGTTGTGACTATTTTTACATAAACGAAGATTTTTCCATTGCCTACTGTTCAAAAGCCATAGTAAGTATTACAACTGATCTGTTGTAGTTTTGGGGGCGGCCTGCTGGATCGACAGGCTGCTCACCTCTGCTTCATACATTTCTCTAAATACCATCCTCTGCAAAGTCTTCCACTCCTTTGCTTGAAGGCGAAAGAACCTGCACTCTTTAACAATCAGATCATTCAGTTCCCCATATGTAGCTGCCTTTTCCCGAAGCTTTGCATACTCCTTTTCTATGTAACTTCTGATTTGTTCCGGCATTATCGGCTCTTCTACTATCTCTTTCCCCGCTATTATGGGCTTAACCTGAATTGTTTCCCCTTCAGGTATGGGCGTTATTTTTAACATCATCCTCACCTCCTCTCTGTCTCTTTCCGCCTCCTTCAGCTTCCGGCCATTAATTTTTATTGCATTTGCCCATTGTCTCCTTTATACTGTCTGTACAGGCTCCTGCCAGAACCAATTACAAAAGAAAGGAAACATCGAAAATGCTTAAAGAAGACATTACTTTCATTCTCGCCTGTGTTGGCTCCATCGGAACTATTTGCACATGGATATATAGTTTCTATAGCCATCATCGCAATCTTCACTTATTAATCCATGACTATACTAACTATGAGGACATTATCCAATTTTTAATTCACCTGCAGAACAAATCTTCATCCTCCTTATGCATCAGTTCCATTTCAATAATTTGGGACGGTGTAGAAACTGAATGTGAATTAGTCCCTAAACTCATCCGGACCTATAATAATCACCAACATACGACTCCAATGTTCCCAATCAATCTGTACGCAAAGCAGGGGGTTACCTGTTTTTTCGAGTTTATTTTTCAAGACCCTCTACATACCGCACCAGCTCCTGAAAAAACGGTTCTTTTTCTAATAAATACCAATCGCGGGCAGATACGCAAATACATAACTCTTTCAAATACATCTCACTATTTGCATAATAGGAAATAATTTGAATCCCCTTTTGGGGAAATACTGGCAACTTCATCCGGTATGCATCCTCAATGAACTGCCTTTTTTGATTTAATTCATTCCACTTCTTTCTCTCATTACAGCATGTCACAGATGTAATAATTGCTGCGGCTGTTACAACAATTAGCACAATCAACAATTCTTCATACCGCAATCTGCCTCACCTCCTCTCTTATGCTGGTTCCCACAACTTTTCATTTTCCGCCTCTTTCAGCTTCCGGCCATTAATATTTGTTGCATTTGCTCATTATCTCCTTTATACTGCCTGTACAGGCTCCCGCCAGAGCCGAGTACAGAAGAAAGGAGATTATACATATGGCCTCGTTTGAATTTGATCTATCAGGGTTGGATGATGTTATTCAGGAACTCGGCACCCTGACTATTGATTGTCCTTGTTGTCAAAATGCTTTTGATGTTTCATTGGATGATATAAATTCATCCGTTGTCTGTCCTCACTGCAATAGCACCATAAAAATTGAATCAAAATAAACCCTTCCGGAGCTCAACAAATTCCTGTATGGATTTGTTGAGTTTCTCCATCTTAGCGCTTAACCGATCTACTGAATCTGCCAATTCATCCATGGAGACTCTGACTTCGCTCATCTTTCTCTTGTACTCTTCTTCTCCTTCTAAAATAATTTTCGCTTTTATAGTTGTGTTTTCTCTCATTGGCTTCACCTCCTCTCTGTCTCTTTCCGCCTCCTTCAGCTTTCGGCCATTAATTTTTATTGCATTTGCCCATTGTCTCCTTTATACTGTCTGTACAGGCGCTGGCACGCCGAATACATTTCAAAGGAGAAAACACATGGCTGATAACAAAACTACTAACACCCTACTTAATGCAGAATTACCCGCATCTGCAGACAATGCTATCAAAAATCTGACTGACAAACCCTCTCTTACAGTTGGAACCATTCTCTCCGACTTAATTGACTTGACCTTTGGACAAGTCTCTTTCTGGGCAGAGAAAGCACGCATTGCTAGAAATTACAAATTGGAACAATTTCGGGAAAAGCTTTTAACCTCTGCTAGCAAAATTCCACCTGAAAAACTGGTTGAACCTTCTATACAAATTACCGCCCAGGCATTAGAAGATTCAAAATACTGCATATCCGAAGATGCCCTTCAAGATATGTTTGTTTCTCTAATCAGCAACTCAATGAATACTGATTTTGCCAATTGTATCCACCCGTCTTTTTCTGGAATAATCAAACAAATGTCAACTTTAGATGCAAAAATCATAGCTCTTTTTAAAAGTGATGAATTGTCTGTATTACCCGTTTGTCAATACCGTTTAAAACTTCCTGCCGCCGCAGGTATAAAATCTTTTCCTGAACATATTTTTCTGGAAATACCAGATAGTGATATTTTCACCGCTTCAATCTCATTGTCCTCTTTATTACGTTTTGGCTTAGTCACAATCTCTTACTATGAGCATCTGACCGATGAAACGTTGTATAAAAAGTTTTCTACAAATCCTTTTTATATCGGTTTGCAAGCAAACTGGCCTATCGGGGATGTCTCCATACAAAAGGGGGTTATTAGACTTACTCCTCTCGGCAGATCATTTGTTAATGCGTGCGTCCCAGATTAACTCTTTAACCTTTTCGATCATGTCAGCTACATATTTGTCTATTTCGATAAAGGTTATTTTTGCTGATAAATTGCCGCAGATTACAGAGATAATGATTGCTGTAACTGCTGCAACAGCTACTGTGCTTAACAATTAATACTCCTCCTTCCTATGTTGGTTCCCGCTGCTTCAAAAATTCACCAATACCAACATCTAATACTGCGCAAATTGAAGCATATTCACCTACTTCGCATTTTCGCTTTCCCCGCAGAATGAGACTTAAAGTAGGCTCAGGTATTCCAGCTTTTTTAGCTATAACTTTTTGCTTAATACCTGATGATTCTATACGCTGTCTCATTCCTTTTGTATCAAACACAAGCAACTCGATTCACCTCCTTGAACTTCAAGATTGTTGATGTTTTGAGTATAAATCGAGTTTCTTGTGTTGTCAACAATTATTTTCAAGATTATTGATTTTTTTATTTACATAATCAAAATTATCAATTATAATGAAGTCAGTTTCGAGAGGTGACGCAAATGAACAAATACATAATAGAAAAATTAAAAGAGGGACGCTCCAGTGCGAACTTAAAACAAAGCGAAGTTGCACAAAAGCTTGGAGTCAAAGCTAATACTTTAAGTAACTATGAAAATGGTGTATCTGAACCAGATATAGATACTTTCTGCACACTATGCGATATATATAATCTTGATCCTTCCGAAATTTTAGGAGAAGCCTATGGATTAAGTGTGCAGGGCGAATCATTTAAAATTAAGCCGTCAGAGGTGGAACATTTAAGAAAATACCGCTCCCTTGACTCACACGGGCAGGAAACAGTCGATATGATTTTGAATCGTGAATTTGCCAGAGTGACAACCTTGGAAGAGAAGGACCGCCGCATTGCAGAACTGGAGGCCAACTCTACCGCTATCATAGAACTCCCGGCCCGCTCCGGATCCCATCATCTGGCTGAATACTTCCGGGACGCATCCGCCGGCAGCGGCATTTTTATCCTGGGAAATGAAGCCGCATCACAAATCTCCATTCCTGAGGCTTCCTGGGATCCCCGCACGGATTATGTGATCCGAGTCAACGGGAACTCCATGGAGCCGGACTACATGGACGGCGATAATGTCATGGTTTCCCAGCGCGTGGAGATGAACTATGGAGACGTGGGCATCTTTGTTGTAAATGGAAAGGCATTCATAAAAGAGTATGGGGAGACGGAACTGATTTCCCGGAATCCGGATTCCCACAATATTCCCGTCCACGAAGGCGACAACATTGTCTGCATGGGTAAGGTGATCGGGAAGCTGGGGCCGGATTATGAAATCATTAGTGACTGAATGCTACCTCTTAAATTTTTCTATGAAAAATAAATTTTTGTTACTTTTCACACCCACGCCAAGGAACACAGGCACAACGATCCACCGATGC